>JALXFI010000319.1 GCA_027069035.1 bacterium | reverse complement strand
GTTTCAGTCTGCTTAAGGATCCGAAAGGTTCAATCCTGCCATTGCTAAGGTAGTACTGCCCCTCAGTAATATAACCCGTGTTGTCCGGCGCCGGGTGGGTCACATCATTACCCGGCATTGTTGTGACTGAAAGAATAGTTACAGAACCGGCATCTTCGAAATCAACGGCTTTTTCGTACCTGGCTGCAAGTTGACTGTACAAATCCCCCGGATATCCTCTATTTGAGGGCACCTGTTCCATGGTGATGGCTATCTCCTTGAGTGCATCACAAAAATTCTTCATATCTGTCAGTAGAACAAGGACCTTTTTACCATGAAGAGCAAAGTTCTCTGCAATCGTAAGAGAGATGTCAGGTACCATAATACACTCCACAACCGGATCTGCTGCTGTGTGAACACATAAAATAGAATGGCTCAGAGCGCCTGCACTTTCAAGTGTATTTTTCAATGAAAGATAGTCATCATATCTGAGCCCCATTCCTCCGAGGATGATTATATCTACTTTTGCCTGGAGGGCTACACGCGATAGAAGTTTGTTATACGGTTCTCCCGGTGTTGTAAAAATAGATATCTTTTGTGATTCAACAAGTGAATTGAAAAGATCAATCATGGGAATACCGGTATGTATCATATGTGAAGGAATTAAACGTTTCGCCGGATTTACGGTAGGCCCGCCTATCTCTACAAGGTTTTTTGTCAGCATCGGCCCTCCGTCACGCGGTCTTCCTGTCCCGTCAAAAACCCTCCCGAGAAGATCTTCAGAGAATGAGATCTCCATTTGTTTTCCTAAAAAGCGCACTTCATCACCGGTAGAAACCCCGCCACTTCCTGCAAAAACCTGGAGATAAACCAGCTTGCCATCAATACGAATAACCTCTGCAAAAGAGTCTCCTCGTTCTGACTTAATAACAGCCAACTCGCCATACCTTATGCCGGTCGCGGAAAGCACTACTACGTTGCCTGATATCTGTGTAATCTTATTGTATATCTTCTTCATTCTCTTCCTTAACCATTGTTAATTTTTCGCCTTTTTTTGTTTTAGCTGTTTTCGATCTGCTGAAGTGTGAATCCATTTCCGATTCCACAAGAGCCTGCCGAAAGATGTGTGTCTCTATCTCTTTGCCTGCTTTTCTATATTTGCGGAACAATTCTCTAATGAGCCTTTCATTTTCAATAAAATCATTTGAATTCCACTCTGAACCGTTGTAATCCAGGAATATCTGCCTGATTCTATTAAAAAAATTTCTGGCATCATCTTTATTGTTCAGGTCAAGTGTGGCGTCGATAATTTCCTTAATCATGGAAAAAACCTTTTTCTGGCGTTCTTCTGAAGTAGCCATGTCCACTAAATCAAAAGCATTCTGTTGAAGGTACACATTGTCAAAGAACTCACCTTTCAGATATAAAATATAATCAGCCAGAGTAATCCCCTCTTCTCCAACAACCTTCATCATCTGCCCGACTTCATGCGCTTTTGCAAGAAGCCTTACGATGTGTTTTCTCGATTGGTTATCAATAATACCGGTATATTTTGACCAGCTGTCAAGAGGA
>JALXFI010000318.1 GCA_027069035.1 bacterium | reverse complement strand
GTCCTATCAAGGCGCTCATCCTGATTAAGTAATTGCGTAAACCTGAATGCATCTAAAGCTTCCAGCGTTGGTCCAGGGTTGGAAAACTCGGTTTCCGGTCCTCTTCCAAAGCTAAACTTCTTACAACGCCATCCCCCATCATAGTGTTGAATTTCCAGTAGGTGATTAAATGTTTGCTTAACTCTACTGTCATTGCTATATCCTAATCTACAAAGAATCCGAGTAGTCGTAGCCGTATAACAGGGATAAAGTGTTCCACTTGGAGCGAGTTTGAATCTCCCGTCTTCCCTCCATGCTTTAAGAATAAGGTCGGTAGCACCTTTAAGAATCGTGTTGGAAAGGTTGACTCCTAATTCACTGAGCATCAGTGCACATCCAAGAGTACTAAAAGGATGACCGACAGCTAAACGTCCGTCAGCACTAGCCCAATAATCTCCTCCATTTTCATAACGTCTTGCTATTATTGCCTCAATGTCGGCTTTGTACTGATTTGTGATTGTCATAATATTCCTTCTCTTTGGATATATAGTTTTTTACGCCTAACGATCAAGCTCACCTGCCGCTATGGAGCACAGCAGAAGACAGTCAGGTGGCAGCGACTTGTTAGCCATTATGGATGCTCACTCCTTATATATTTCTTCTTCTTACCATTTCGAAATATCCTGGTGTACCCGTCAATGTGTTGTTTGTTTGCTTCGTTTTCTTTGGGATCAAGATTTTCCCAATCTGAATTACGGCGTAAGAATCTATATGTTCTCGATTCATCATCAACTAAATAAATGGCACGATCAATCTTTAATTCCTTTTTCATTTTCGATAACCTGTTACCGTCTATGTTTACCTGTAGTTATGTACGATTGATAATCTTCTTCTGAGGTAAATATTTTCCATCTTGTTTTTCCTGCTAAATTTTTTATGGCACGGACAAAGCACTTTTTCCCTGTCTTGACTTCAGCCGATTTAAGAAAATGAATGGCTTCACGCTCTGATTTCATGGGATAGGACCAATGCAACTTACATTGTGCTCTACCACATGTTGGACATATATACTTTTCGTGCTTACAAGAGGAATCTTTGGGGATCCAACTATAGCATGTTGGACAGGGATTTTCTTTGCTGTATAGCCAGGGATCGAGTATCTTACTCATTTCTTATATTCTCGTATCCTTGTGGCTAACATTATTTTTTACACCGATTTTACTAATGTCATCACTCTATTATAGAAATAAGATGAAGTTCAAGCAAAATACGACAAAATTGGTTTGAAAATCACTAGAATATACAACATAACGTCTCAAATTTAAATGTTATCTTGAATTAGATAACTGGAGGATTTTGTTATGCTTTTGGCTTTTAAGGGCTATCTTACAAATAAGGCTCTTGTTAGAGAAAAATATGTTCCTTTTTATTTTAAGTGGGTCTCTAGCTGCTATGCCTTTTTTGATAAGGAAAATTCGCACATTTTAAGTTAGAAACAGAAACAGCAATTCCTGAAATATCTTGCAAAAAGCCATGAGGACTGGCAGGTAAAACAGGATGACAATGCTTTAA
>JALXFI010000317.1 GCA_027069035.1 bacterium | reverse complement strand
ACAGAATTGTTTATAGCATTGATGACAAAAATAAAACTATTTATATCCATCGTGCTAAAACTCATTATGGTAAATAAAAAAATGTACCCAAATCTCGCTATCGCGGGATTTGGGTGTAATACCTACCTGTAAAATTGTTTAATTTGAAGTTATAATTGTAAGGAGAATTAATTGTCCTAAACGGAGGGGAAAAACATGAGAGAAGTTATTATATATCATGGAGAAGATAACTATTGGATTGCTGAGTGTCCAAGTTTACCAGGTTGTATCAGCCAAGGCAAAACAAAAGAAGCTGCTATTACTAATATTAAAGAGGCCATCCATGGATATATTGCAGCTCTTAAAGATGATGGCCTTGAAGTTCCCAAAGAAAGCTTTGAAACGTTAATAGTCGCTGTATGAGTAAACTCCCCAAGATTTCCGGAAAAGAATGTGTAAAAGCTTTATCTGAAATCGGTTTCTACTTTAAACGTCAACAAGGAAGTCATATTATATTACGACGTAATAATCCTTTTGCCCAATTGGTTGTCCCAAATCACAAAGAACTTGATAGAGGTACTTTAAGAGCTATTATAAGACAAGCTGATTTAAGTATGGATGAGTTCACAAAACTGTTGTAAGATTAGATCATAAGAGGGTGTGTCAAGTTTTTGAGATATTGAGTTGTTCTATTTGTTGACAACAAGGATTAAATGATCTCTCCTATAAGGTCATAGTACTCCGCGTCCGTTATCTTTACATCAACCATACTGCCTGCCGAGGTTTCGCCCTTTGTGATATATGTTACACCGTCCACACCGTCAGGCGCCTGGCCTTCTATCCGCGCTTTAAGGACATAAGGGTTCTCTTTGTCGGCTCTTTCTATTATTGCCTTTTTAATGGAACCTATAAGCGCTTTGTTTTTTGCAAGGGATATATCGGCCTGAATATCCATAAGCCGTTTATACCTTTCATCTTTAACGGCATCTGAAACCCGCCCTTTCATAGCATATGCCGGGGTGCCGTCTTCAGGAGAGTATTTAAATGCGCCGATATGGTCGAACTTAACCTTATCCACAAACTCGATAAGTTCCTCAAACGCCCCTTCGTCTTCCCCCGGAAAACCGACAATAAAAGTCGTCCTTAAGACCGGCTTTAAGACAGTCTCCCTAATCGTGTCTATAAGTCTTAATATCTCTTCCCTCTCCATAGCCCTGTTCATTGCCTTTAAGATTGCGCCGTTTACATGCTGAAAGGGGATGTCGATGTACTTGCATATCTTTTCTTCCCTGGCTATAAGTTTTAAAAGCTCAGAGTCTATCCTTAATGGATGGAGGTAAAGTAGCCTTATCCACTCGATGCCGTCTATTGCAGCGAGTTTTTTTAAAAGGCCCGTCAGCGATGTGTCACCTCTGTCTCTCCCGTATGATGTAGTGTCCTGGGCGATAAGGTTGATCTCTTTAACGCCTTTTTCTGAAAGATCGATCGCCTCCCTTATTATTAAACCTTCATCCCTGCTTCTGAAGTTGCCCCTTATTATGGGTATGGCGCAGTATGAACACCGGTTGGAGCACCCCTCGGCTATCTTTATATATGCCGAACCATTTGATAACGGGGCACTTTTAAGAGTGCCTTTGTTATAAAGCGTGCCAGGGCTACCGACAATAATCCGTTTATTTATTGAACCCTTTATAATGCCGGGTATATCCGCAATATGACCTGTGCCGACAAAACAGTCCACTTCCGGCATCTCGCGGGCAAGCTCTCCACTGTATCTCTGAGGGAGACAGCCTGCCACTATAAGCCTTCTGCAAAAACCGTCCTTCTTATACCTTGCAAGGCTGAGTATGGTGTCTACGGATTCCTCTTTAGCCTCTTTTATAAAACCGCAGGTGTTTACAATAATCGTCTGGGCATCTTTAAGCGAATCCGTAAGGTTGTATCCGGCATCATTAAGGATACCGGTAATAAACTCCGAATCAACAAGATTCTTTGAACAGCCAAGACTTACGACTGCGACCTTTTCTTTCACCTGAAAATCCTCCTTTGCCGGATTTTCATTCCCCTTTGTGCCGAAAAGTCGGCATGAACGTTTCATTTTGCCTCTAAAAGTTTTTTAAGGTACTTTCCTGTGTGGGAACCTTTTTGATGCGCAACCCTTTCAGGGCTTCCTTCGGCGATCTTTCTGCCGCCTTCATCGCCTCCCTCGGGACCAAGATCGATGATATAATCCGCAGATTTTATTACATCAAGGTTATGTTCAACTATAACGGCGGTATTTCCATACTCTACAAGTCTGTTTATAACGGAGAGGAGCTTTTTTATGTCATGCGGGTGGAGACCTGTTGTGGGTTCGTCCATTATGTAGATATAGTCCTGACTCTCATTTGTTCCGAGTTCTCTTGCGATCTTAAGCCTCTGCGCCTCTCCGCCTGAAAGTGTTGTCGCAGGCTGTCCGAGGTTCAGGTATCCAAGCCCGACATCTTTAAGCAGCAAGAGTTTTTTCTTTAATCCCTTTAGTCTCGGAAAGAACTCGATTGCTTCTTCCACTGTCATGTCAAGCACATCACTTATGTTTTTCCCCCTGTACTTTACCTCGAGTATCCTCTTTTTAAACCTCTTTCCATTGCATTCCTCACAGGTTACGTATATATCGGCAAGAAAATACATCTCGATCTTTAACCTGCCGTCTCCGCAGCAGACATCGCATCTTCCTCTTGACAGGTTGAAGGAAAAGTGTGCAGGGGTGAGTCCTGCCTTTTTCGCCGATGAGAGCTCGGAGAAGAATCTTCTTATCTCGTCAAATCCGCCTATGTACGTTACAGGGTTTGAACGCGAGGTCTTGCTTACTGCGCTCTGGTCTATATATTTTACACCTTTTATCTCTTCAATGCCCTGTATCTTATCTAATGCAGGGGTTCCATAGACGGCCTGACCGAAATAACGGGCAAGCGCATTGTAGAGTGTGTCGTTTACGAGTGTGCTCTTGCCGGAGCCGGAGACGCCTGTTATGCATATAAAGGTTTTAAGGGGCAGTTCTATCGTGATATTTTTTAGGTTGTTTGCTCTAAGACCGCTTAAGATAAGCGATTTTCCTGAGCCCTTTCGTCTCCACAGGGGCAGGGGGATACTTTCTTCCCTCCTCAAATACCTTGCGGTTATGGTCTTGGAATGGTTTATAAAATTGCTAAAATCTCCTGAATATACGAGTTTTCCCCCGTCTTTTCCTGAAAGCGGCCCCATCTCCAGTATATAATCCGACGCCTTTATAACGGACTCATCATGTTCTACTACAAGGAGTGTATTGCCGACATCGGCAAGGTCTTTTACAATCTCCACAAGCCTCTCCGTGTCCCTTGCGTGTAGCCCTATGCTTGGCTCGTCAAGCACGTATAAGGTGCCCACCATACGGTTGCCTATCTGGTTTGCAAGTTTGACCCTCTGGATTTCTCCGCCTGAAAGTGTTTTGGTCTGTCTGTTAAGGCTTAAATAATCGAGACCTACCTTGCATAAAAAATCTATCTTTGACCTTATCTGTCTCAGTATCTCTTTTGCAACCTCTTCCTTTGATGGAGACAGGGCAAGTTTTATGAAAAAATTCTTTAACTCCTTTATGCTTATATTGCAGAGTTCGGCTATGTTCTTACCTGCTATCTTTACAAAGAGCGCTTCTGCTCTGAGTCTTGTGCCGCCGCATGAAGGGCATTGAGATGTCCCTTTATATCTGCTTAAAAATACCCTGATGTGGAGTTTATATCTTTTGCCTTCCAGTTCCTTAAAAAAACCGTTTATCCCGTGAAAAAAACCGTGACCTTCAAAGAGCGCCTTTTTTTCTTCTTTAGAAAGATACTTGTAAGGTTTCCTGAGGTCTATGCCCGCCTCATCAGAGACATCCTGAAGCTCGTCATACCACCACTTGTAAGAGGGCTTTGTCCACGGCTCCACCGCCCCCTGCTCAAGAGATATGTTTTCGTTCGGGATTATCCTTCCTTCATCATACGTTAATATATTTCCGAATCCCTTGCACTCAGGACATGCGCTTACCGGATGATTAAATGAGAAGAGGAGATGGCTCGGCTTCTCAAATGCCCTTTTGCAGATATCACAACAGAAGCCGCTTAAAAAATCCTTTTTGCCGCCGTCCGTAAACTCTATACTTACCCTGCCGCAGCCCCTTTTAAACGCCGTCTCAACCGAGTCTGATATCCTTGCCCTGTTTTCTTTGTTTATGACCACCCTGTCGGCGATTACATGAATATTTGTATCGTTTAGTGCAGGCATATTTTCGTCGGCGCTCAACTCTATAATCTCTTCTCCTGACTTTATCCTTATAAAACCCTCCTGCAGAAGATTTTTAAGCACATCTTCTTTGTTGTCTCTAATATATAGGGGGAAGAGGATATATGCCCTTTTGCCTTCGTTTTTAAGGATATCTTCAATAATATCGGAAGGGCTTGTCTCTTTTACTTCAACGCCGCATTCTGGACAGAAAGTCCTGCCTGTCTTTGCATAGAGGAGACATAGATAATCGTAGAGCTCCGTAAGCGTCCCTACCGTAGAGCGGGACGTCTTGACGGGGTTTTTCTGCTCAAGCGCTATGGATGGCCTGATATTTTTTATCGAGTCGAC
>JALXFI010000316.1 GCA_027069035.1 bacterium | reverse complement strand
TATCTGCCCAGAAAACCGACCGAATGCATCTTTTTCAAGACATCGTACAGGCCTTTTTTTCTTCCGATAATCCTTAGGAAAGTCTTGTTTACAGCCGGCAAAGCCCTGAAACCATCATCTACGATGGAAAAACTTCCTGAGATTGACTCTATGGTAACCGGATGTATATCAATTAAGTATAATTGAGAACATTCAAACGTTTTTATAAGAAGTTCCGGAACTTTTCTAACATCAACTTCATCTTTTAAGGCAAGCATTCCGTTTAATATGTTAAAATCGCTGTTAATCGTTCGGTATCGACCTCTGCCAAAAGATACTCCCTTCTTTGGTTTATAAATAAGACGGGATATTACAAGGGATGAGTATCTGTCTATCCTGTTCGCATAAAGATAATAATCCCTCATAAATGCCTCCACCCCCAGAGACGAATTTGTGTCTTTATAACCAAAGAGCTTTGCAATCCTTTCCTGCGAGTCAAATGTAAGCTGGTCAGATTTTTTCTTAAAATTAAAATGGAGGTCGTTGCGGATCCTCCATAAAAATTCAACGGATTTAAGTAACTTATCAAGCTGATCATGAAAAAGCAGACCACTGCTTGCCAGCATATCTTTGTTTACTATCCCCTTTGTAAGCCTTGCCACCCACATTACCGTATGAAAGTCTCTAAGCCCGCCTTTACCCTCTTTTATATTGGGCTCAAGTATATAAACCGTACCGCCGTACTTTGCCTGCCTTTCCCTGCTCTCTTCAAGCTTCTCTTTTATAAACCTATCTTTGTATCGCGGAGTCATCATCTTTTCAAATCGTTTTAATAATATGTCATAGGCAGAACGGCCTCCTGCAAGCAACCTGCTGTCAAGCAGTGATGTCATGGTCTTATGGTCATCCCTTATAAGGTTTAAACATTGATTAACAGAGCGCACACTAAAACCTATATCCAGGCCGGTATCCCACAGAACATACATAAATTTCTTACTAAGTTCTTCTATAGCCTTATCGAGCCTCCCGTTATACAGCAGCATAAGGTCGATATCCGAATGCGGATTGAGTTCCCTCCTTCCATACCCTCCCATAGCAACAAGGGCGGTTACTATCTTTCTTTTGCCTGTTCTCTCTAAAACATCTTTTTTGGCGTTGTTATAGAGAACTTGCAACAAGTGATCCATTGCAGATGTGTATACGCCTATAATATCTTTAGCCGGAGTTCCATTATTGTGTTTAAGAAAAAGATCGGACTCTAATCTGTTAAGGTAGGATTTGGCCTCTTTAGCGGATACACCCCTGTCAAATTCAGGCAAAACATTAATTTCAAGGGCGTTTTTAACCAAGAAGAACTCCTCTATATTAATGATACCCTTTATCGGTTCAGGGCTACGGAATTCATGTGCTTTATATAACGCTCAATACCTCTGAGTATTCCTTCACTTATATTATCAAGGTATCCTTTTTTCTTTAACCTTTTCTCATCGGCAGGATTGCTTATAAAAGATGTCTCTACAAGGACACTTGGCATATGAGCGCCGATAAGCACATAAAACGGCGCTTGCTTAACGCCA
>JALXFI010000315.1:13363-13786 GCA_027069035.1 bacterium | reverse complement strand
GTTTACAAGGATAAGATCGGCATCTCCCAATTCATCGGTAAGGCGGTAATCAAGACCCCTTAAAAGGCCTGCGATCCTTTCGGAGTCCCTCTCATTCATCTGACAGCCGAATGTGGCAAGGTATAAGCCTTTCATTTCATCTACCTGATAAATTTTCTTACTTCATCCTTTGCAGGTTTAACAACCCAAAAATCCCTTGTGCCGAATTTTTTTGATATCCTTAAAGCCGACTCTTCTGCCTCGCTATGCGAAGAAAAAAAACCCACCCTCACCCTATACCATATACTTCCTTCTTTGCTTTGAAAACGCGTCACATATGTGTTATAGCCGGCAATCCTCAGCCTATCCTTAAGTTCATTCGCTTCGTACTTGGAACCTGTGGACGTAACATTAATTGCCCATGGTTTATTAAACTTAACCTCG
>JALXFI010000315.1:0-13353 GCA_027069035.1 bacterium | reverse complement strand
TTCTTTGAGCAATCTTATCCGGGGGAAGCACCCCTTTAGGTTTTTTTATAGATGAATGCCCTGCCGCCTGCTTCTTTACATCTTCAAACTTTGGCACATCTTTTATATTAGTTTTAACCGTATTATTTTTTGATACAACGGGAGCTTTTGCCGTCTGCAACGGAAGGACTATCTTGACCCGTTTTGATATCCTCTTAGGCCTTGGGGTCTCTTTATTTCCTGAAAGCATAATGTACCCTCCGGCGGCAAGCACAACAAGCAATAAGATAATTATTAAAGCCGTAACAGATCCTTTTTCGGAATTTCTAACCATCTTTATCACCTTTTTAATATTTATTGACAATAACAACGAATTATTTAGCGTCTGCCTATAAACGGATATCTTCCAAATCCCGATATAGCGGGATTTGAAATTGGCAATACATCTTTAACTGCTGTGTTCTCGGCGATTTTCTTTCTCACCTATAATTTCCTTTATCATAATTGTTGAAATAGCTTTTGTCAAATGAAACGTTGATCCCAAATCTCGATATAGCGGGATTTGATGTTGATATTGTATGGTTATGGAATTTAAGGATTGTAAATATTGGGGCGGGGATAAAACTTCGACTTGCTTTTAAACCCTTTATTCATGGGAACATGCCTTTATATTTCAACAAGTTTAAATCCTTTACGTATGTAATCCAGACCGGAACTGACGGTAAAGACTGCAGTAGATATCAAGAGATACAGCAAGTAATGATGAATCGCCCCCTTGTTTAAAAGAACAAAGAATACCGACGTTAATTGCAAGAATGTGGTAATCTTACTTATTATAGAGGGTTTTACTTCTGTAATCCGCTCCTTTGCTATAAAAAAAACTATCATAAACCCGGCAAGTATTATTATATCTCTGCTAATTACGATCACCGTAAGCCAGACGGGTATAATATCGGTAACAGCAAGACACAGATATACGGCAATTATCAAAGTCTTATCCGCCACTGGATCAAGATAACTTCCAATAACACTTTTTTGATGAAAAAGCCTTGCTATAAGTCCATCAAAAGCATCGGTTATTGATGCGATAACAAAGATTATAAGAGCGGCATCCATATAACCGTAGAGTACCGCCATGACAAAGACAGGCACAAGCAATATCCTGAGCAAGGTCAGGAGATTTGGAATATTGATCAGTCTTGAACTCATTACACAACCCCTTTTCAGACAAAATACCGGTATAATGGATCTATTGTTTCTTCTTTTTATTTAGCCAATCGTAAGAACCTTTTCCCATCTTGTTAAAGATATCTTCTTCCGGAAAGTCGGGAAGAGTGGCAAAAGATACATCAACCACACGTTGGACATAAGGCTCAAAATATCTCTGTTCAGCAATACGTGCCATCTCGATTCCTATCTTTTTTGTTGAATCAACAACTCTGTTATTCGACTCCCATATCCTTTCGCCTGAACTGCCCGCAAACATCTCAAAATCAGCTTTTACCTTAAAGGATATGTAAAATTTAAGATTCCTCTTTTCCCATTCTTCAATATGTGTAAAAAGTACGGCATCAAGATTGTGAGTATTTGCAAATTGAACGATATCTTCTTTATTGCCCCTCAATCCTTCAGCTTCAAGCTTTGCCACAGGAAGGATAACAGGATTGTATCCCTTCTCTTTAAGTTTGGGAGCAAGAACCTTGATAAAGATTCTCTGCGCATCTTCTCCGCTCCCTTCTGCAGGCATCAATGCGATGGTATAGGGCGGATTGTTATTAAATTCAGAGGATATATCATATGGTATCTTTGCTTTGCATCCGTTTACAAAAAGAGAAATTAAGAAAATAGGAATAGCAAAGATTGAATAACTTTTTTGCAGGCAAGTTGAACCGTATTTCATAACACTTCTCCTTAATGTATAATCTTAAATATAATCGTATTCTTGGACAGATAAGAAAGTTTCAGCCCGAAACCCGGCCACTCAATATCATGTAGGTCGTCAAGGAGCATAGAGATGTCTCCTTTTATCTTAACCTCCATAATAAATCTTTCTCTTGCAAAGCTTTTAATATTAAGTTCCTCTACCACTTCATCCATATTTGCAATCATCTCTTTAATAACTTTATACTCTTTGTACCTTTCCGCCCCTATAAATATAAATTCCGCTGTGTTTATGTGATTGTCTTTTTCCCTTGTGGCATATATCAATTTAGGTATGGTTTTGCGTGGTATGTTCCATGAAAGCATATCATAGAGCAGGGGCGAATCCTTAATCGATTCAGTAAGTTCAACCTTGTAACTGTCAGACAGGACGGTTTGAGGTTCATTTAAAAAAAAGCCTTTAAGTTTAAGATGTATGGCATTGTTGTCCTTCTGCAAAAAAAACAGAGAAAATGAGCTGCGCTCTTTACCCATTTCACTGTATATTATAATATCAGCATCATACAATTCTCCAAATCTCTCTAAATCCGACTTATCAAGATAAGAAGTTCTAAGGACAACGGGCACATCCCTTATGGGAGGGGCAAACGGATCAATAACACTAAACCCTGTTTCTGAAAGGTACTCTCCTATAAGCCTATCCATCATTCCAAGACTATCCGCCCTTCCGGACCACCAGTAGAGTGTATGGTTGTTTTTTTCTTTTTGCACAGTCATTATAAGCGCTCGGGGAGACTTTTCCTTAAGCAGAATGCCGAAGGAATTGATCTTGTCTGCCAATGCTTTTTCCGCTATATGAGTTTCAGCAGTCACTATATATGCATAATCGCTCTGTTTTTCGTCCAGTATCCTGTAGCTTTCAATAAACTGCATATAATTGATAAGGATACTCTCTTTAAAAAGCGGTTTGAGCATACCGTATGTCTCAACCCCAACGATCTTTTTTATGTCTTTCTCAACAGAATTTCTCAACGCATCGTCTATGGCTTTCTGTCTCGCCTGTGATATATCTTCACTGCTTATCAATCCATAACCGCTTGAGGTGTTTGAGTTTAAAGCATATGCTTGGGAAAACGCAGAAGACGGCAAGATGAGGCTCATTATTAATGCCGACACAGCAAACGCCGTTGAGATAAAAAAACGGCTTTTTTTTAAGGCATTTCGACAGAGCATTTTACGATAAAAATCTTTTCGCTTCATTAATAAACACATTACAAGAAGTATCCGAAGAATACCATAAAATATCGCTTTCTTTTCTAAACCATGTCATCTGCCTCTTTGCGTAGCGTTTTGTATTCCTCTTTATAAGCAGCAAGGCTTCGTCATAGGACAGACCGCCTTTGATAAATCTGCAAATCTCTCTATACCCGACACTCTGCATCGATTTCAGAGACGGGCTGTAACCCCTGCTAATGAGAGAAGAAACCTCTTCAACAAAGCCTCTTTTTATCATATCTTCAACCCTGTCTTCAATCCTCTTGTAAAGCAGAGGCCTTTCCAAGCAAAGCCCGAACTTTATCGTTTTATACGGCTTGTCCCTGAAGGAGTGCGTTTGCCGCCACTCGGATATTGGTTTTTTGGTTTTGATATATACCTCAAGCGCCCTTATTATTCTAAGCGAGTCATTATGGTGAATCTGCTTTGCGGTAACCGGATCTACTTTACTTAACCTCCTGTAAAGTGAATCAATCCCGTTAATGTCTCTTTCCCTTAAAAGTTCTTTTCTTAGTTTTTCATCTTTTTCAGGCACATTAACTATGCCCCTTGTAAGTGTCTTGATGTAAAGACCGGTTCCGCCAACCACGATGGGTGTCTTGCCTCTGTTTATGATCTCATCCACCGTCTTTCTTGCCATTAAGGTATACATTCCAGCGTTAAAGTCTTGATCCGGGTCAACTATATCCATCATAAAATGCTCTATGCCGCCCCTTTCCTCGCAAGAGGGTTTGGCAGTGCCTATGTCCATGTATCTGTAAACCTGCATGGAATCGGCGCTTACTATCTGCCCGTTTATTGTCGAGGCAAGTTTTACCGCAAGCAGAGATTTTCCAACAGCGGTGGGTCCGACAATTATTACAATCCTTTTCTTCTCCATTTACCTTCTGTTGAAGAACCGCTCAACCTCAAATCTGTGAAATGATTTTACTATGGGTCGCCCGTGAGGACAGGTTGAAGATGCATCGACAGCATCAAGTTGACCAAGAAGCGCCTTTATCTCCTCCATGCCTAACTTACGCCGCCCCCTTATCACGCTGTGACATGCAATCCGCATAAGAACATCTTCAACCGAATTTACAAAAAGACCGCCTTGTGACGCATCAGACTCAAAGAGTGCGTCACGTATACACTTGGTGACATCCCTGCCCTTCAGTATATTTGGAACGGCCTTTAATGCAATTTCGCTGTCGCCAAACGGTTCTATATCAAAACCAAAGGAATTTAAAGTGTCGAGTTTCTCTTCAAGACATATCATTTCCTTTGCCGAAAGTTTTATAAGTTGAGGGATAAGAAGCATCTCAGGCTGTAAAAACCCCTTTTTTTCATACTCATCCTTAAGCCGTTCAAAGGCTATCCTCTCATGTGCGGCATGCTGGTCTATAATAACAAAAACCTGCCCGGACTCACACACGATAAATTCACTCCAGAGCTGCCCCACTACATGAAGGGACGAAAAAGAGATGTTTTTTGATTTTGCATCAAACAATTCTTCGTTTATTTGATGACTTAAGAGATAATCATCATGTTGTTCATCAACACTTTCCTCTTCTCTGTAATCCGACACCATGTAAGGTTCAGTTTCTTTTACAGGGAACTTATTGTGCAGCTTAATTCCCTCCTCGATAGATGTCTTCACCATATTATATATCAGCCTCGAATCTTTAAATCTGACCTCGGTCTTTGAAGGATGAACGTTCACATCCACCGTATCGGCGGGCATGGATAAGAATAACAGACACAAAGGGAATCTCTCTTTCGGCAAAACGGTGCGAAACGCCTCATGCAGCGCATGATTGATAAGTCTGTCTCTCACCCATCTGCTGTTTACATAGACAAATATTCCCTTTCTGTTGGGAAGAGAGTAGTTCATAAAGGCGCCGTAACCCCTGACTGAGACATCGCCTGAAATATTTTCAAAACCGATAAGATCGTCAAAGGCAGCCTTGCCGAATGTATGAAATACTCTCTTTAAGACGTCCTCCTCTTCAGGAAGGTTTAAGATCGTTTTGCGTTCTTTTAAAACCTTAAAATTTATGTAAGGGTGAGAGAATGCATAGCGATGAACGGTGTCCAGGATATGCCCCAGTTCGGTATTTGAAGATTTCATGAACTTTTTTCTTACAGGCACATTGTAGAAGAGTTTTAAAACCTCTATGCTTGTGCCCTCGGGAAACCCCGCCTCTTCCAGTTCCTTTATATTACCCCCTTCTATCCTCAATTTATTCCCTGCGAGCTCCCCTTTTTCTTTTGTCAAAACAATTACCTCTGAAACGGATGCAATGCTTGCAAGCGCCTCTCCTCTAAACCCCATGGTTTCTATGGCAAAGAGTTCGTCTTCACTCTTAAGCTTGCTTGTTGCGTGCCTTTGAAAGGCAAGTGACAGGTCTTCCCTGCTCATGCCCTCTCCGTCATCCACAATACGAAGATATTCCAGCCCTCCTGAGAGTATTTGTATCTCAATCCTTCTTGCCCCCGCATCTATCGAGTTTTCAACAAGCTCTTTTACGATAGAGGCAGGTCTTTCAATAACCTCTCCGGCCGCTATCTTGGAGATAATACTATCAGGTAAAACCTTTATCTTTGACATACACAGCCCTCTCACTGAAAGACATTTAACGGACACTCTCTGCAAACAGGCTCCTTCTTTTTGCAAAAATCCTTCCCAACCATAACTATAAGCGCATGATATTCATTGAACAAGCCTGCGTCTGCCGATAGATTATCCATAAATAACCTTTGACAATCCAGATATGAGACGTCGCTTTTAAAAAAACCGTGTCGGGAAAAAACCCTTTTGGTATATGCGTCAACAACAAAAATCGGATACCCGCCTGCATAGAGGAGTATGGAATCGGCAGTCTCTTCTCCGATGCCGCTTATATTGAGAAGCCCCTCCCTCAAAGTCTCAAGTTCTTCTTTAAACATTTTATCCAGACTTCCTGAAAATCTTTTAAAGAGAAAGTTCAAAAAACTCTTTAATCTTTTAGTCTTGATATTGTAATAACCCGAAGGTTTTATATGCTCTGCAATTTTCTCCGGCTCAAGTCCGTTAAGCAGGACAGGGTCAAGCAATCCCCTTTGCTTTAAATTGCAGATCGCCTTTTCTACATTTGCCCATGCGGTGTTCTGGGTAAGTATTGCCCCAACAATCACCTCAAACGGGGACTCTGCCGGCCACCACCTTTGAGGGCCGTAATGGTCATAGAGTTTCTGAAAGATGGATGTTATGCCGTCTTGTGTGTTTTTAAAAGGAAGGCCGTCTCTTTTCACTTAAAAATATCCGCGTAGTTTATCTATCTCAACATCCGTTAACTCTCTGTAACAGCCTGGTTTTAAATCCCCCAACCTCAAACCGGCAAACCCGGTGCGTTTAAGTTTTATCACCGGATGACCTACATGAAGGCACATCTTTTTTATCTGCCTGTATCTGCCTTCATGAATTACGATTCTCAGCCATGCGTTTTTATCCGTTTTCTTTACTATGCTTACCTTTGCAGGCGCTGTCTTTCTGCCGTCAACAGGGACGCCCGTTCTCAATTTGTTTATGGCTTTTGCATCGGGCACGCCGTTTACCTTGACCATATATGTCTTTTCAACACCCTTTGAGGGATGCGTCAGGGTTGAGGCAAGCCCGCCGTCATTGGTAAAGAGCAGAAGGCCTTCGGTATCAAAATCGAGTCTTCCAACTGAAAAAAGACTTGACGGATATTTCTCTAACAGGCTGTAAACCGTCCTGCGCCCCTTTGGATCTGTCTTAGTGCAGATATAACCTTTTGGTTTATATAATATTAAGCAGCGAACGGGACCCCGCCTTACCTTTACACCATCAACCCTTATCTCCTGAGTGGACATATCCGCCCTGGCGCCAAGGTCTCTTCTGACCCTTCCGTCTAAAGTAACCCTGCCCTGAAGCATCAACTCCTCCGCCTTTCTGCGTGATGCGATGCCTTCACGGGAGAGTATCTTTTGCAGTCTCTCCTTTGCCATAAGAATTGTTTTATTCTACAACGAAAAAAAACTCCGGGCAATCTGAAAGTTGAAAATAACGGTTTTGACAAAAAAAACAAACTCTTTCTTGACATGACAATAAGAAACATGCTAAGCTCCAATCAAGTTTCAAAAAGTACCGGAAGTTTTTGTTCCATATAAGGCCACAAAGACTTAAAATTCTTTGTGGTTTTTTGTTGCGAATGTGTATTTTTGGATCTAATCTATTAAAAGGAGGTATGCAGTATGTCAAGAGGAACCGTTAAATGGTTTAACGACTCAAAAGGTTTCGGCTTTATCACCGGTGAAGATGGCAACGACGTGTTCGTCCACTTTTCTTCCATACAGGGCGAAGGGTTTAAATCCCTTGCAGAAGGCGACACCGTCAGTTTTGATATCGAAACAGACCAAAAGGGCCCTAAGGCCGTTAATGTTGTAAAACAATAAATATTTTTTCGGAGACTGCGCCTATTTACCGGCAAAGCTTTAGCGAAGTCGCAGAATAGGCGCTGTTTTCAGAAGATAAATCATCAGACGCCCTCAATACCTCCGATGGAATTGAGTTAAGCGGCAGTATCTTGTCCACTCCGCCTGTTTTAATGGCTTCCTTCGGCATTCCAAAGACAACACAGGACTTTTCGTCCTGAGCTATGGTATATGCTCCCCCTTCTTTCATCTCCAACATCCCTTTTGCCCCGTCATCACCCATTCCGGTCATTATGACCCCAATACAATTGCTGCCTCCATACCTTGCGGCTGAACGGAAGAGCACATCTACAGACGGCCTGTGCCTGTTTACAAGAGGGCCTTCTCTCACTTCAACATAATATCGGGCGCCGCTTCGTTTAAGCAGCAAGTGTTTGTTTCCCGGCGCTATAAGGGCGCGTCCTCTTATGACCGAATCGTTATTGGATGCCTCCTTTACTCTTATCGCACAAATCCCATCGAGTCTTTTTGCAAAGGCGGCGGTAAAGTTCTCCGGCATATGCTGGACAATAACAATGCCCGGCGTATCGGCGGGAAGGGATTGCAAAAAGAAATTAATGGCCTCCGTGCCTCCTGTTGATGCTCCAACAATAACGACTTTTTCGGTTGTCCTGGTCATTGCCTTTGATTTAACCTTTGGGATTACTGCATCGGCGCTCAGTTTCTTAGCGACTTTAAGCGTTTTTGTCCCTGGCTTGATTTGTCTTACCTGTGCCTGAGAGGCGGCCTTTACTGCATCACAGATGCGTATCCTTGATTCATTCAGAAACTGTTTTGTTCCCAGTCTCGGTTTTGCAATTATATCGACGGCGCCGTATTCAAGGGCCTTAAGCGCCGATTCCGATCCTTCTTCGGTAAGGCTTGAACACATCACAACAGGTATTGGGTGCTGACTCATAATCTTTTGGAGAAATGTTATGCCGTCCATGCGCGGCATTTCCACATCAAGCGTTATTACATCCGGCGCCTCATTATATATTTTCTGCGCTGCAATAAACGGGTCGGCCGCCGCACCCATAACCCTTATGCCCGCGTCGCTTGAAAGTATATCGGTCAGCGTCTGTCTGACCACTGCCGAATCATCTACAATAAGCACATTTATCTTTTTTCCCATCTCAGCGCCTTTCTCAACTAAGTCTTTATCCGTTTCAGATACACGTCTCCGGTAAAAGTGTTGAAAAAGATTTTACGTCCGGATTCTCCGCCTATGTCTTTTTTTGCCGCCTTGAGCCCAAGTTTCTTGAGTGTTTCAAACGCTGCCTCTATGTTCTTTTCCCCCACCGATTGCAATGAATCGTCGTTTTTAGAAGTTTTTGCTATTTCCGCCCCTCCGAATATCTTTACTTCAATATCCGTTTTAGTGGCAGAACCTTTTAAGAATCTTTCCAACATTTGATGTATCGACCAATCTACATATCTGAACCTGTTTGTTTCTTTACCGGCCTTGTGGGATTTTTTATAATACGGCAGAAGGCCGTGACACATCGCCCCTTTTCCGCAGCGCCTGCAAAACATGGTAACCGTTATGCATGACCCAAGTATAGTGGATATAAGTAAAGGTTTTTCGGCAAAGTACATTTCGCCGGGTTTTAAAAAAACCTTGGGCAGCTCTTCATTAGGATACATTATTATACCTTCCTGTATATTGTAGGGACAATCTGTTTAAAGGGATGACTCATGCCGTTGAGCGTCTCCGAGTGTCCTAAAAACATAAAACCCCCGTCTGAAAGATGTGTGTAAAAACGATTTATTACCTTCTCCTGTGTAGCTTTGTCAAAGTATATAATTACGTTCCTGCAAAATATGATATCCATCTTTTCACGCATACTGAAATCTTCATCGATAAAATTAAGCCTCCTGAACCGGACACGATTTCTAAGCGCCGGAACGATCCTGAACAGGTCTTTCCTCCTGTCCTTGTTTCTCAAAAGATATTTCTGTTTAAGTGAATCTGGAATGGGCTCGATGCAGTTCTTGTTATATATGGCTTTTCTTGCCGTATCAAGCACCTTTGTTGAGATATCGGAGGCAAGCACTGTGTAGTTAAAACCAAGCCCTGGACATCTTGCGCTAAATTCGCTGAGTGTCATTGCAAGCGTATATGGCTCTTCACCCGTAGAACAGCCGGCGCTCCATGTCATCAAAGGTCTTCTTATCCCTATGCCAAGATTTGCCGTAAGCTCCGGCAGAACCTCTTTGAGTAGAATCTTGAACTGCTCAGGCTCCCTGAAGAAGTCCGTCTTGTTTGTGGTAATCACATTTATAAGGTTTATAAGTTCGTTTTTTTCTATGCCGTTGCTGAAAAGATATTTGCAATACTCACTGTACGAACTCATCCTCAGGAGCCTGAGCCTTTTATTAAGCCGCGCTTCAAGCATTGTTTTCTTTGACAGGGGCATCTTGATGCCGCAATACGAGTGAATAAAAGAGCTCAACCTGTAAAAATCTTTTTCCGTTAAAGATGAATTTGTATTTAACAGAAAATCATTCATCGTCTATTATTAATGGGCATTGATACTTACCTGCACTTATGCATGGCATACAACTCCCGCCTCTTCTTTACTTGACTCCGTTATGGGTGCTGTAGGCTCTTCCTCTTCTGCCTTAACCGTACTCCCCGCATTTTGCACCAGAGATATCTCATCGGTTGAGAAGACCTTGTCTATATCAAGTATTATAATGAATTCATCATCTTTTTTGCCCATACCATTGATGAAATCGGTCTTGAGCCTTGTGCCTATCTTCGGCGCAGGCTCTATCTGATCGGGTTCAAGGTCAAAGACCTCATCTACCGAGTCGGCCAGCGCTCCAATAATGGCTTTTTCATTATCCAGTTCTATCTCTGTAATTATTATACAGGTATTTACGGTCTTCTCTGTTTCGGTCATTCCGAACTTGAGTCTTAAGTCCACCACGGGAACGACACCGCCCCTTAAATTTATTACTCCAAGCATGAATTCAGGGGTCCTGGGTACCTTTGTTATTGCGGTATAATCAAGTATCTCCCGCACCTTGTCAATATCAAGTGCGAATATTTCATTGTCGAGTTTAAAAGAAAGATATTGAGTAGCCTCTGTTATTGTATTTACTGCACTCATGGTTATTACTCCTCTCTGTTTTGTAATGTTATAATGATACAGGGGCAACCTCAAAAAGCCCATATTTGTACAAGACCTTGAGATTGCCCCCTTAAAAAAATCTAAAACCGCTCAAACTCGGCATCCATGTCATCGCCGTCTTTACTGCCAAGGTCAAGCGCAACGCCTGTAGCAGAGCCGTTGCCATTGCCGCTTGCATGGACTACCGTTTTAAGTGGTTTCTCTTCATGTGTGGTCGCCAATGAGTCGGACATTTTTCCCTCTGCACTATGTGTAAGGGTTGGATGTTCTATATCATCGAATCTCCGGTTCTTTTTCACTGTGTTTTCGCTGTCATCCACTTTAAAGAACGAGACCGCCTCCTTAAGCTGTTCTGCCTGTGAAGAGAGTTCTTCGGAAGTAGATGCCATCTCTTCCGATGCCGAAGCGTTCTGCTGTATAACCTGATCCAACTGTTGTATCGCTTTATTTATCTGCTCCGCGCCCGAGCTCTGTTCATTGCTTGCAACGCTTATCTCCTGCACAAGTTCCGCCGTCTTTTTAATGTCAGGCACGAGCTTGGAGAGCATCTCTCCCGCCTTTTCCGCCACTTCAACGCTTGATGAGGAAAGCTCGCTTATCTCTGCCGCCGCTGTCTGGCTTCTTTCTGCAAGTTTTCTTACCTCTGCCGCAACAACGGCAAAGCCCTTGCCGTGCTCGCCTGCGCGCGCCGCCTCAATAGCGGCGTTAAGCGCCAGCAGGTTTGTCTGACGCGCAATCTCTTCAATGATGGATATCTTATCCGCTATCTGCTTCATGGCATTCACCGCTTCCGTTACAGCCTTGCCTCCATCTTCGGCATCCACTGCCGCCTTTTGAGAGATGCTTTCGGTCTGTTTGGCGTTGTCCGCATTCTGGGCGATATTGGAAGCCATCTCTTCCATTGAGGACGATGCCTCTTCCGCTGAGGATGCCTGCTCCGTTGCCCCCTGAGACATCTCCTCAGAGCTTGCACTTATCTGCTGACTGCCGGATGCCACATTATCGGCGGATACCTTGATGTCACGGACAATGCCGGTAAGATTGTTTAATGAATCACGGAGTATATCCGCCATAACACCGACCTCATCTTTGGTATCTATGTCCAATTTTGCCGTTAGGTCACCTTCTCCATATTTCTTTGCAAACTCGACTACCTTTTTTAACGGTTCCGTTATGAGCCTTATGGTAAAGAATGTAAATATGACTCCAAACACAAGCGCTCCAAAAAGTGTAATAAAGGTATTACGGGTCTCTTTTTCGATATTGGATTTTATTTCGGAGTCAATCCGTTCCATCTCCTTTACCACCTTATCCATATTGGCCTCTATCTCAGGTTCGACCTTATGAACCGCATCCCTCATCGCTGCGGTAATAGATGCAATCTTGGTGTCCTGTTCGGCCAATTGATGAAACTTTTCCTGATATTTTTTAAGCCGGCTTTTAAGGCTCTCTTTTGCCGTATCGGGAATTGCGGACTTGTCTATATTCCCTGCAACCCGCTCTATTACTGCGTCTGCTTCTTTTACATACTTCGCCTTTCCGCGCAGTAGATAATCCTTCTCATGCCTTCTCAGCATAAGGAGATCGGCCTTCATGTCCGGAACATAGTTTTTGTTTAAAAGCCTTTCAATATTATGCGCAGCCTTTCTGAACCTGCTGTTTATCTCGCTTCCGTTCTTTGTCTTGTTTATATTTTTTACAAAAGAGTCGAAGGATTTTTTATATTCATCTATGGATTTTCTAAGCTCCTCCTTTGTGGCCGGAAAAAGTGTCGACGCCTCTAATTGAGTTTTAAATGTTTCTATAAACCTGTGCGCCTTATCTATATACTTGGGCTGTCTTCTTAGATTGAAATCTTTTTCCGCCCTTCTTATCTGCAAAAGTGTGATCTTAAGCTTGCTTGTATCGTAGTTGTCGGACTCTTTCATCAGTTTGTGAACTATATCCCTGAATTCACCCTGAAGACCCAATTTTTCATTAAGCCCCTTTTTCTGCCATGCATTTACAATCGAATCAAAAGATCTGTAATACACCTGCATATCCTTTATTATCCCTGAAGCGCTGGCAGAGACATCCTTGTACCCTGCGTTTTCTGCAAGTGTCTTAAGCTTTTTTGCTTCTGATATGGTTTTGTCGCTCACTGTTTTTACCTTGTCTGCGTATTTAAGGTCTTTCCGCATAAGGAAGTCTTTCTCGCTTCTGCGCGCCTGAAGCATGAAGGTGTTTATCCTGGCGCTATGGTCTTTCATTGCAACCTCGGTATCAAACATAGAGTTATATCCGTTCTGTGTATTTGAGAGTGTAGCATTGAACATCCAGACTACAAGTCCAAATATGACGCCGACAATCCCGCCTATAAAGATAAATTTTTTACCGATATTCATGTTTTTATAGAGTTTAAGTAATCCCATCGTTAATGTACCTCCTTGTTTTTTATTATTAACATACATCCGATAATACTCAGCCACCCGCTTTCCTCACATCACCCCCCTTTCTGTTTTTTTATTAAACCCAAAGAACTAACTCGCAAGTCTCTTCTCATGGTTTTCAACCGTATTTGCGATCTTTGGTATATCAAGTATCAGGGCCACGGAACCGTCTCCAAGGATAGTTGCCCCTGAAA
>JALXFI010000314.1 GCA_027069035.1 bacterium | reverse complement strand
ACCAGGAAAAAAGGGGACAGATTTATTTATTGACATAAGCAGGTATTTAAGTAAAATGATTTAATGCCAAGAAAACAAAAAATAAATCTGTCCCCTTTTTTATAAGGATATAAGCAATGACCGATATTGAGAAGGTTATAAACGGAAGGCATTTCAGGGTGGCAATCTTTGGTTCCGCCAGAATAAAAAGGGGGGAGCCGACATACGGGATAATCAAGGAATTGGCATCTCGTATAGCTGAGAGTGGAATGGATGTTGTTACCGGCGGCGGCCCCGGTCTCATGAATGCGGCAAGTGAAGGGCATTACGAGGGGAGGGAGGAAAGCCGGCTTCATTCCATAGGATTGACCATCAGCCTTCCGAAAGAGCAGCATGACAGCTTTCATCTTGACATTAAGAAGAACTTTTCAAAGTTTTCAGAGCGTCTCGATAACTTCATGATACTTTCAAACGCCGTTGTTGTTGCCCCGGGCGGTGTCGGAACCATACTCGAATTCTTCTACACATGGCAGCTTGTTCAGGTAAAGCATATCTGTAATATCCCCATAATCCTCTACGGAAGGATGTGGGAGGGACTTGTTGAGTGGATAAAAAAAGAGCCGCTTAAGAACGGATTTCTGAATAAAGCTGATTTGGACCATCTCTATATCACAAACGATTGTAAAGAGGTAATGTCCATCCTTAAGAATGCCCATAAACATTATAAAAAGGATGGAAAGAGTTTCTGTCTTAACTATAAGAAGTATAAGTTAAAAATTGGCTGAGGACTTCCTTTTGAAAGGCGCTAATCCCTGGATTCGGATGAGGAGACAAGGTCTTTAATTGTTGCTCCCCCAAGGCTATCCTGCAAAGCATTGTCTATTTTTTCCAAAACCTTATCCACTGCTTTTACGGATAATGATTTTCCCGCAGCTTGAACATAACCCTCCTCTGCCTTCCTTACCGAAGATAAGATTTCGTTGATTGTTATAACGCTTATATCTCTTTTAGGAAGGTAGGCCGGCATATTGTTTCCTGCTTCAATGACGAACCCTTTTTCTTCCAGTATGTTAAGCACATAATGTACGGGTTTTGCCGAAAGGCCTATATGTTCGGTCAGGGAGGTCAGTGTCCACGGGTCCTTGTTATAAAAGAAATTCCTGCCTATAAGGTACATTATCCATATGGCAAGTCGTTCCTTCAGCCTGTTGCTCAGGTGGAGTTTATCCCTGTTTGAGTTAATGAACTCAGGATATTGATGATAGAATGCGATGTCTGCGCCTACAAGAAGTATGAGCCAGCTTAAATACAGCCATATCATAAAAACTATAACCACTGCAAAACCGGAGTAAATCGCATCATATTTTATTGATGAGACTATAAAAGAGGCGAACGCCCATCCGGCGCTCTCCCATAATATACCTGATATAATCCCGCCTGTAAGCGCAGAACTTAAGTTTACCTTTGTGTTTGGCACAAAGATATAGACGAAGGTAAATGCAGCGCAGACAAATACATAATGTATGAGTTTACCCGTAAAATAGACCGCAGTGCCTATGAACCTTATGCTCATAATGTCATGAGCTATAGA
>JALXFI010000313.1 GCA_027069035.1 bacterium | reverse complement strand
TTTAAGCTTATTTAAAGGCGTTTTTATCCCTTTAATAAGCAATTGGAAATCACTGCCGTCCGTTACCTTAGAGGCGTTCCAGAGTTTAAGGTCGCCTTTGCCGGATATAACAGAACCCGGTTTTACAAAGTTGGCGAGGAGCGAAACACCAAGTTCATCAATTCCCAAACCATCCCATTCTATACTTATATTTTTTTTGCCGTCATATCTGCCTCTAAACTCGCCCCTTTCCCCAAGATTACCGCTAAAATCAAATCGCGGTTCACCCTTTATTGCGCTTAAATAATATGGATGTATCCCAATTCCACTGAAATGTAATTTTACCTCTTCACCTCCCAAAGGCATGGAATATCTTATATCATCTATGTAAAACCCCAAATCCCAACCTATATTAAGATTGCCGGCAGAAATGGCACTGTTGGTATTTTCGTTTATCTCTGCCGATACCCGCTCAAGAAGTTTTTTACCCGGAAAGGTAAGGGCAATAAAGACAATAAAGGAAAATAACCAGAGGAGTACAAAACCAAGAACCTTCACCCACCTTCGCTTCAATACTCCCTCCATTTTTCGATCTCAGCGCTCTCACCAGACCTTTTAATAAGGGCATCTATATTCCTTACCATGCCGTCTACCGTAGCCTTTGAAGTTACATCAAAGAAACTGCTCTTTACATCTATTGCATCAAAGAATGTATTGAGTATATTATCGCTCATTCCCTGAATCTTTTTAAGATCGGTCTTGTTCTCAAATGGCGTATCCGCCCTGTAACTTAAGATACTGTCCGCAAGAGAAGAGGAAATATCCTGAGAAAGCGAGAGTATAACCTCCTTTGAAGCGGTGTTTATATTGACCATCCCTGATGAATCGGTGGTAATAAAGTCTTTAAGGGTGTCTATTTCCTCCCTTTCAAGCCCATCCACCTCCCTAAGCTCAGAGATATCTCCTATATCGTAGTTTGTATCCTCCCTATCCTGCATAAACCAGATAATCCTGTCCGCTATGCCGCTGTCGAGCCTCAACTCTTCAAGGAGTCTTCTGAACCTTGCCGCGGCCTTTTCATCGATACCGCCATTGTTCCTGACAAGCAGGTTTATATTAAACTTGGATTCCTCATCAACGACATCAAGCGTAATCGTCCCTGCCGGAAGGGGGAGAGCCTCCAACCTTACCGCCCAGTCCTCATCAAAACCATCATAATTGCTGTCTTTAAGGTCGTCTTCAAGCATCTTCTTTCTAATATATACCCCAGATCTTGCAAGATAATGCGCCCTGATCCGCGCTATGTTAGCCTCTGACTGTAGCATATACACCCTTGCCTCATAAAAAAACTCAAACACAAGCACGGTCAGCAGCACGGTGACAAGGAGTGTTATCAAGAGGGCATAGCCGCTCTCCTCCCTCAATACATCCCTCAATACTTAAATCCTCTTTTCAAAAACAAGGATTACAATAGAGCAGTTAAACAGCTCCGGAAATTCAAAATCTCTTTCAATATCGAGTCTTTTCACATGAAGCGTATCGCCGTATTCGGATAAGAGCCTTAAGAAATCCTTTAATTTCCGGATGCTTATACCCTCAAAACCGAC
>JALXFI010000312.1 GCA_027069035.1 bacterium | reverse complement strand
TCTCTATAGCCATCCCTGTAACTTTTTTGGCAGGTTATATTATATATTTTCTTTATGGTGAAAGTTATAGCGGAGCCGGTACAGTTTTATCCATCCATATCTGGGCGGGTGTGTTTGTGTTTTTGGGTGTTGCAAGCGGTAAATATTTATTGACGGAAAATTATACAAGGATTTCTTTTTTCAGAACTTCAATTGGAGCAGTTGTTAATATTCTTTTGAATATTGCCTTAATACCAAGATATGGGCCCGCTGGGGCGGCAATAACAACATTAATGTCCCAATTTTTTGTGGTGTTTTCTATGGTTTTTATTGGAAAAACCCGGAAACAGTCACTGATGATGTTCAGGTCATTGTTACTTGTACCGACCATGAAATAGATCTATGATTGTAATTGAGAAGATAATTAAAACATCATCCCATAAAAATATCATGAAAGAATTGAAAGATTAAAAAATGATATCTTTGATGGTTATGCCCTGAAATCGTATTCGCAGGAGGGTGATAATATGATTTTAAGGAGAATCTTTGAAAATCAGCAAAGCGGGGATGAACTTAAAGATAGCGAAGTGTACAAATATCTTGTTGTCAAGAATTAAAGGTTTTTTGCAAAAACCTTTAATACGGCTATATTCAAGGATGGCAATGTTGAAAAATAGTAAGTATAGTGTATATAAAATATGTCTGACTGGCAGTTAAAAACACCTGTAGCGTTTCTCATATTCAACCGCCCGGATACCACAGAAAGGGTTTTCAGGGAAATCAGAAAGGCCAGACCTCCGAAACTCCTGGTAGTTGCTGACGGACCGCGTTCTGACCATCCAGGAGAAGCTAAAAAGTGCGAAGACACAAGAAAAATCATCGAACAGGTTGACTGGGACTGTGAGGTCATGAAAAACTATTCAGATATAAATATGGGGTGTAAGAGGCGTGTATCAAGTGGCTTAGACTGGGTCTTTGAAACAGTGGAAGAAGCGATAATCCTTGAAGATGATTGTTTGCCGAGCCAATCTTTTTTCAGGTTCTGTCAGGAACTTTTGGAATATTATAAAGATGATACACGAGTAATGCATATCAGCGGCAATAATTTTCAATTTGGTCAAAACCGAACCTCTTACGATTATTATTTTTCAAAGAAATTTTTTCATGTCTGGGGATGGGCAACATGGGAAAGGGCATGGAGGTACTATGATATCAATATGAAGAGGTGGCCCCTTTTCCGTTCTAATAACCTTCTTGATAGTATATTTCCTAATGTTATAGAAAGAAGAAAAAAAAGTCAAATCTTTGAAGCTACATATAATGGCATGATAGATACATGGGACTATCAGTGGACATTTAGTTGTTTATCTCAGCATGCCCTGGCCATAATTCCTAATAAAAACATGGTTTCAAATATTGGTTTCCACAGACATGCAACACATACATCTAACAAAAGTGACCTCTTTGCCAATTTGCCAATAGAGGAAATTAAGTCCCCTTTGAACCACCCGGATTTTATAATTACAAATAAGAAAGCCGATGATTTTACATTTAAAACCCAAACCTCTAAATTGATAAGATTGCTACTGAGGTTTAAGCGTGTATAGGT
>JALXFI010000311.1 GCA_027069035.1 bacterium | reverse complement strand
GGGGTTGACCCGTCAAGCCTGCAGAAGGGGATTTTTTCTTTTTCAAGGTCTGCTTCGAGTATGTCAAGGAAGGATGTAAACTGGGAAAACACAAGGGCGGAGTGTTTTTCCTCCATAAGCGTTTTAAGTTTTTCTATTAAAAACTTTATCTTGGGCGATTGTCCGTCTATATCAGACTCCAGAAGGGCAGGGCATACACATATCTGTCTGAGGCGAAGGATGGCCGTAAGCGCTATGATTCTGGCCTGAGACACCTTCTTTGTTTTGTAGGCATCGTCGATAGTTTTTCTTACCATTTCAACGGTCTTTTTATAGAGCAGCTTTTGCTTGTCCGTAAGTTCAAGATATATGTCTATTTCCTCTTTTGGCGGAAGTTCTTTCAAAATTTCATCCTTTGTGCGTCTCAGGACAAACGGTCCTGTCCGTCTGTGGATACGCTCTATTGTCTGTGATGAATCGAAACAATCCCTGTGTGAATTCTTGAGATCAGATATATTCGATTTGAAATCATCATATTCGCCAAGGAGACCCGGCACCGAAAGATCCACAATAGAGTAGTACTCACCAATATGATTCTCTAAAGGTGTGCCTGTCATGGTGAGCTTGAAGTAGCCCTTTAGTTGTCTGACCGCCGATGTTGTATCTGCATGGATGTTCTTTACATATTGAGCTTCATCAAAGATTATGACATTAAAGTTTTTCTTCTTTAACACCTCTATATCCCTTCGTATCAGTCCGTATGTGGTAAGGACGATGTCGCACCTGTCAAACCGTGCTTTTCTCTCCTTGCCGATATATATGTGCTGTTTAAGTTCCGGGCAGAATCTTTTTATCTCGCTCTCCCAGTTGAAGACAAGGCTTGGCGGGACGACTATCAGGCTGGGCGCCTTGACCTTGTGCGGAGGCTTTACCTTGCCCTCCTTGATCGCTGCCAGAAGCGTAATGGCCTGAATCGTTTTACCAAGCCCCATATCGTCGGCAAGACAGGCGCCGAAACGGTGTTCATACAGGAATGAAAGCCAGTGGTAGCCTGTTTCCTGATAGCGTCTAAGGGTTGCATTAAGACCAAGCGGCGCTATCCTTTTATCTATCTTTTTAAAGTTCATGAGCCGTTCTATTATCTTCTCTTCTTTTGCTGGAAGATTTATCTTTACACCCTTCTTTCTCAGATATATCCAGTCGAGGATCTTAAGCCGCGGCATACGGACTATCTGTTTCGGATCCTTTTTATTCGGGGATTCTTTTTCATAGATGGAGCTTATTGTCTTTAAAACTTCATTTGTATTTTTATCGAGTATTTGTATATAACCGTCTTTTTCCACAACCCCTTTGCCGCTTATTACCTGCTGCCATTCTCTTTTGTCTATCACCTCTCCGTTACAGATTATCTCCGGCCTTATCTCAAACCAGTCGATCTTGTCTGTGCCTGTAAGGTCAAAGGAGATATCCATGCTTGATAATTTGACGGGCTTGTTGTTGAGAAAGAGCTGTATGCCTTTTTCCTTTAATCTGAGATAGAGTGTGGAGAGATTGTTGTACAATGCTTCATGGGGCAGTATTGCTTCGTTGTGCGCATCTACGTCGAGAAAGACCTCATCTCCGAAGGTCTCTGCAATTATTGAATAAATGCAGGATTCCTTCTCCTTGTCATTTTTAATAAGATACCATTTGTTTCTGTGATAGCAGAGCCTTGAAGAAGGGGTATTAAGAAAGAGAAATGCCTCTAAAAGCGCATTCCTTGCCTCGGTTTTCACTTTTCGCTTTTTTATATCAATACTATCAAGTGATTTCTTTACAACTTCTTTTGCCCTTGTCTTGTTTTTGGTATTTAAAAGCTGAAGGAATGTACTGATCAGCGCCTTTCTTCTTTTTTTTGCCCGCAACGGCTGAGCCGCCATACAGTTTCTGCCCATATGTTCAAAGAAATAAAAGTACATACCGGTAGTGCCCGATCGGATTCCATTATGGCCGCACCAGAATCTGAGTGATAGACCTCCCTTTCCCTTATTGTTGTCCTCGATCGTCACGCTGTAGCTATGCTCCGCCGTTTCATGTGTTACCGTTTCATCACCTATCTTAAGGACGAATGGAGTATCATCGTTTATGTATATATAGTCGGGTATTATAAACTGGTATGTATTAAACTCCTCTACAGGAATATCTATTGTCCGGTTAATATCCTCAGGTGGATGATAGCCGATACCGTAGCTTTCGGATGTCCCGTATCCAAGTTGTTTGGAGAATATATTAAACAGTCTCCATCCCGCCCTGTCTGCAAGCAGACCCAGTTTGCAGGCATCCATATCCACAGTCAATTTATTTCCAACAAGATATGGTCTGTTTACTTCTTTATCTTTATTAAAACAGGTTTTGCCGAGGATAATGCGTTCGCCCCTGGCCTGCAAAGAGGTCTTTGATGAAAAGACCGTTTTTTCGTCCCACTCAACGGGCATGTCCTCTCCATTGAATTTTAATGCCAGAGGATGTTTATTGCCGTTATGTTCTAAATACGTTATAAACCTGTCTTCTTTTTTCCCATAAAAGTCTAAATTGCTGCGGGATATCCATCCGATCTCTTCAGGAATCTTTGTTGAACCCAATGAAGAGAGATATGAACCGTTCTTTTTTAGAGATATATTAAAGGTGTTGTAAAGGTATTGATATCTGTTTTCCAGTATTATTGTAAAACAGGTTTCTTTATCAGGTTTATTTGTTGCGGCATCGGCCTTCTTAATCTTTTTTGCTCCGTTACCGTTTTTATGAATAAGGGATCTGAGTTTTATTGAATGCCTGTCTCTGTATTCACTATTATTGATGTTGAATAATCTTGGATTGAGCATATTCTTGATGGTCATCAAGGTGCAGATTACATGTTTGCAGTTTGTGTAAGGTGTCCATGCGGGGCATGTGCATGTGTATCCAAGACTTAAATCTTCAACAAAGAGCGATACGGTGTAAGCTTTTCTTCCCTGAACCCTTGCAATAAGTTTTTTCTTCTTGTCAAGCCACTTAAAATCTAAGAGAGAGTTTCGCCTGTAATAGTTGAAACCTCTTTCTACATAATGCTTGGGCGCAAGTGAGTAGATGGTTCCCGCAGGGATATCTTCAATATGTTTTATCAGTTCTTCCATTGCCTGGTTTTATAACGCATTTAAGAGATTGTGGCAAGCTTGTTTCAGCGCCCAAATCCCGCGATAGCGGGATTTGAAATTGGCAATACATCTTTAACTGCTGTGTTCTCGGCGATTTTCTTTCTCACCGTACCGGTTATGTACGCCTCAAAAGAAAAATCGCCTGCAGCCTTGCATTTAAAGCGTCTTGCCAATTTACCCAAAAACCTATCTCTGTTTTTGGGCAACACGCAAAAACCTATCTCTGTTTTTGGACGGCGCGTCAAAAAGGCGGTCAGTGAGAGTTCGTTTCACCTGAGCCTTTATCGACATCGCTAAGCGCCTTTTTGATCTCTTCCTCGGTATCCTTAAGCCTGCCCTTGCAGAGTTTAATCAGAAAAGACGCCCTCTTTACCCTTTCGGCAAGGACGTCCATATCGACCTCTTCACTTTCTATATCGTCAAGTATCGACTCCAGCTCCGTTATGGCTTGACTGTAAGTTATCTTCTCTTTCTTTTTTGCCATTGCTCACCTCTTTTAATGAATCTACAGTGCTTTTGATCAAGCCTCTCCTGATTCTGGTTTGGATTACATCTCCTCTGTTTATCCCTTCAATTTCCCTTATAATCTTTCCATTGACGGACGTTATGCTGTAGCCGCGTTCAAGTATGTTTACAGGATCAAGATATCTTAAGGAACGCTTAAAACCTTCGATTCTGGTGTATTCTTCTTTCATCACGCGCATAATATTTGATGTTAAATCCCTTGATATGCTGAACAGTCTTGTTTTGTCCAGATCCAATCTTCTGCACGTTTTAAAACGAAGGTTGGAAAGATTTTCTTTTAGCCTGTGCAGATGTGAGTCAACCCTTTTAATCGGTGTATATCCCATGCTTAAGGAGAGTCTGCTTAAGGATTCCTTCGCATTTTTCAATAAGGATTGCGACTGATATGAAAGGGCGCTGCTCTGCACTGCGAGTATATGCCTCTTGTCTTTTATCATCCTTTCCGTTGATGTTACAAGCGCAGATTCCAGTTGAATAAGCCTTTCCTCAAAACCTCTGATGCCCGAAATGATGAACTCAGCAACTGCGGTCGGGGTCTTGCATTTTGTATGAGCAACAATATCTATAACAGTGTCATCCCTTTCATGGCCTATGCCTGTAATTACTGGTATTGGAAATTCTGCAATCCTGCGGGCGAGATTGTAGCCGTCAAAACAGCTCAAATCCACCTGAGAGCCGCCGCCCCTTATGATCACTGCCAGGTCAAAATAGGCGCATTTTTTTTGGATACGGTCTAATGCCGAAATAATAGATGTTTCAGCCTTTTCACCCTGCATAAGGGCGGGGAAGAGGTCATGAAAAAGACTGTATCCATATGGATTATTATTAATATGATCCACAAAATCCTCATAACCCGCCGCTGATGGAGATGAAATAACGGCTATCTTCTGAGGGACGATGGGCAGGGAGAGAGACTTATTGCGGTTAATGAGAGCTTCCCTTGTGAGCCTGTCTATAATCTCTCTTTTTTTGCGCGCCATCTCCCCAAGGGAATATGTCGGGTCGATATCCAGAATATTAAGACTCAGCCCATAAAC
>JALXFI010000310.1 GCA_027069035.1 bacterium | reverse complement strand
TATTATACATCCTTTTAATAATCCGCATATTATGAAGTAAAATTTTATCATCAGGATACATACTCAAGGCCTTTGTGTAACTTTCCATCGCCTCCTGCAAAAGACCCTTCTTGAAATAGGCATTACCCATATTGTTGTAAATACCATAAATATAACTCTTATCAGCCAAGCCAACTGAAAACTTCAAGGCATCCTTATAAGAAGTTATCGCTTTATCTATAAGTCCATTATCATAGTAAGTAACACCAAGATCGAAGTAAGCCTCGTAGTAATCAGGGTTTTGTCTCAGGGCGGTCTTATAATATCTTATTGCCTTATCAAGCAAACCTTTAGCATAATATGCACTTGCAAGATTATAATAAGCTTCAGGGAAATAATTCTTTAATTCCAGAGCCTTGCTGAATCGACTAATAGCCTTATCAAACAAACCTACATGCAGATAAGTGAGTCCCAAATTATAGTGAAATTCAACAAGGTTTGGTTTAAGTAAAATTGCCTTTTTATAACTTGTTATTGCCATTTCGGCATTCCCCGTTTTATCATAAACATTTCCAATGTTATTATAGATGTCTGCATAGTTAGGCCTTAAAACCAAAGCTTTCTTGTATTCTTTAAGTGCCTTATCCAATTCTCCTTTATTATAGTAAGCATTACCTAAGCTAATATGTAACAAAAAGTATTCAGGATATTTCTTTAGTGTATCTTTCCACAGAGTCTCGCTGCTTTGCCATACAGCGTTCCTATTATAGGTCAAAACACTAAGGCTTATCACAACCAAAATCATAAACAAAACCACAAAAAATTTCCTTACCCCGTTGTAAAACCTATCCATAGTGTATATCTTATTGACCGCTATTCCTAAAATATAAAAAAGTCCTATTGAAGGAATGTACATATAACGGTCAGCCATAGATGCCCCTCCACCACCAATAGGTATTAACTTTATTACCGGCAGTATAGTGATAAGAAAAAACAGACTTCCAAATATCACATTCCTGCTATATCTCCTTAAATATAAGACTATACCACCCAGGATTATCAACAGAATAATCGGCACAAAAAACTCGGGCAAAACAATACTAATCGTTTTTGGATAAGGATAAAGGGCTGAAAGATTTACAGGCAAAATAGTCTTCTCAAGATAAAAAACAAGGCCCCTGCCGGCAATAAGAAAATTATCAAAGGACGAAAGAGCAGGTGTAGAAATTATTGCACCCTTTGATCTGGACAAAAAGAAAGTGATCAAACCAAATAAACCGCTTATAATAAAGAATGGTACCTTTTCAAAAAACGCCTTGCTATCAAACTTCCTCTCGGAAAGATAGTCATAAAGAAAGAAGACAATCGGTAATGTAACAGCCATTCCCTTGGAAAGAAAAGACAAGACCATTGTAAAGATGGAAAGATTATAGTATAACCATTTGTTTTTATTTAGATATTGAGCATAGCATATAACTGATAAAAGATAGAAAAATGTTGATAATACGTCCTTCCTCTCAGATATCCATGCCACCGACTCTACGTGAAGAGGATGAATTCCAAAGAGTATGGATGCAATAAAAGAGACCATGACCTTTTTTGACAATAAATATATGAAA
>JALXFI010000309.1 GCA_027069035.1 bacterium | reverse complement strand
ACGGCCACGAGCTGCATGTGACCGCCAGCATCGGCCTGCTCGAGCCGGCCATCGATGGCGACCAGTCCATCGAGGAGCTGCTCATGGAAACCGAGATCTACCTGAACAAGGCCGTTGAAGCCGGCGCCGATATACTTGGTGAAAATTATGTTCAAGAGGCAAAAAACAAGATAGACTTTATTGACAATAGTAAAGTAGAATGGCATCTTATAGGACATCTCCAGCGAAACAAGGCGCGTGAGGCCGTACAACTCTTTAAACTTATTCACAGCATAGACAACCTGCGCCTGGCGGAAATACTGAACAAAAAGGCAGAGATGTCGGGCAGAAGATTAAGGGTTTTTATACAGGTAAATCTTTCCGGAGAAAAAACCAAACACGGTATTGTAAAAAACAATGTTATAGAGCTTGTCTCCGCTATTTCTGAATTGAAGAATCTTTCTATAGATGGTTTAATGAGTCTTCCCCCTTATTTTGAAGATAAGGAAGATGTAAGACCTTATTTTATTGCCCTTAGAAAACTAAGAGAGGGTATCAAAGATGAAACCGGCATACTTTTGAAGGAACTCTCGATGGGCATGTCTCATGATTTTGAGGTGGCAATCGAAGAAGGAGCAACAATGGTAAGGATAGGAAGCGCCATCTTCGGACAGAGGCTATAGCAGTCTAGTTGCAAAAGAGAAAGGGGATATATTCCATGTTAAAAGACAGATTGATAGGCTTTATCGGATCAGGTAATATGGGAGAAGCGCTCATAAAGGGGCTCATATCATCAAAACGTCTCAACCAAAACCAGATTATTGCCTGCGACAAAGACAGAGAGAGGCTTTCCAGAATCTCACAGGATTACAACATAGATGTATTCAGCAATGCCTCCGAGTTGGCAAACAAAGCAGATATTATCCTCTTGGCCGTAAAACCGCAGAATATAGACGAGGTCATAGACGAGATAAATGGAGAACTCTCCGAAAAAAAACTCCTCCTCTCAATAGCGGCGGGGATAACAACAGGCCACATTGCAGAAAGGTTATATGCAAGCTGTCCTATAGTAAGGATAATGCCCAATACCCCTGCTCTTGTAATGGAAGGCATCTCAGCCCTTTACCCCACGAAAGGGGTCAATGATAAAGATTTAAAAGATACGGCGTATCTTTTCAAGGCGATCGGCAAGGTTGTAATTATAGAGGAAGAGTCCCTTATGGACGCCGTCACAGGACTTAGCGGCAGCGGCCCTGGCTTTGTCTTTCTCTTTATGGAAGCGCTTATTGACGGAGGAGTAAAGATGGGACTTAAGAGAGAAGTTGCTTCGCTTCTTGCAATGCAAACGGTACAGGGTGCAGCGCGTCTTGCAATAGAAACAGGCAGACACCTTGGGGAATTAAAAGATATGGTTACCTCTCCAGGGGGGACTACTATTGCCGGTTTAAGTCATATGGAAAAAATGGGGTTTAAAGGTATAACAATAGATGCAATAGAAAAGGCCACATTAAAATCAAAAGAACTTTCAAAAAGGGGGAAATAAAATGTTTGTATTTGGAAACCTTCTCTACGCCCTTGCAAATGTAGTGAACATTCTGCTCAATATCTACATGTGGATAATAATCATAAGGGCGCTGCTCTCATGGGTAAGTCCGGACCCTTACAATCCTATCATACGTTTCTTGTACCAGGCAACCGAACCGGTACTTTACAAGGTCAGGCAGTATCTGCCATATACAGGAGGAATAGATATCTCTCCTATCGTCGTTATACTCGTTATTATATTCCTCCAATCCTTTGTCGTAAACAGTCTCTTTCAGATAGCGATGAGACTTAGGTAGAGCCTTAAATTTAGTTTTTTAAAAGGCATCCCGGCATCCATCAAATAGTTGTGCAACAAATAATTGGAGGCAAAAAATGAAGATAACACCTTTAGAACTAAGAGAGTACCGTTTTAAAAAGGTCTTTAGAGGTTATGACCCTACCGAGGTCGATACAATAAAAGACATACTCTCCGAGACACTTGAGGGGCTTGTAAGGGAAATCAAAGACCTTGACACAGAACTTACGGCAAACAGGAAACGCCTTGAAGAGCTTATGGAAAATGAAAAACTCCTTAAAGACACGATGACAACAGCCCAGCAGGCAACTGAAGACATAAAGGAAAGCGCCAGAAAAGAGGCTGAACTTATAATCTCAGAGGCAAGACTAAAGGCCGAACAGATACTTCAGGATGCCCATAATAGATTCACGAAGATCCAGGATGATATAGAACAGTTAAAAAAGCAAAGGTTCCAGTTAGAAAGCGAGATAAAGGCTGTTATAGATTACCACCAGAGGATCCTTTTTAGTGAAGAAGAAAAAAGAAGGACGGAAGAAAAGGTAACATTTATAAAGTAGAGAGCTTTAACTTAGATTGATCATTGAAGAAAAAGACAACTACTGCCTTCTAAAGGTGTTCATTCAGCCAAAGTCAAGCAAAAGCTGTATAGTGGGCATATACGGAGATTCACTAAAGATCAAGGTAAATTCTCCTCCCGTAGACAATGCCGCAAATAAGGAATGTATAAAGATACTTTCGAAGGTTTTAAAGACAAATAAGGGCAATATTGAAATAAAAGAAGGACAGAAGACGCGAAAGAAAACGGTTAAAATAGGTCTTAACCTTAGTGAGATAAAAAAAGCATTGGATATAGATTGACCCCCACATCGGAAAGCAAACGCTTCCAAAACATCGTTCTCTGCTTTTCTTTTCAGATATTATTCATCATAAAAACTTTTAAGAAGCTTTATCCTGCTTGGATGACGAAGTCTTTTTATTGCCTTTGCCTCAATCTGACGTATACGTTCCCTTGTAACGCCAAGCACCTGACCGACTTCTTCAAGGGTGTGGTCGTGTTTTTCGCCAATACCAAACCTCATCCTTAAAACCTTCTCTTCCCTTGGACTCAAACTGGCAAGAACCTTTCGCGTTTGATCGGACAGATTGCTGTCAACCGCGGTATCAGCCGGTGAAGGCGCCTTTTCATCCTCAATAAAATCGCCAAGGGAACTGTCTTCATCATCTCCTATAGGTGTCTCCAGAGAAAGGGTTTGTTTTGTGAGCCTAAGGGTTTTTCTTACCTTTGATGCAGGTATCCCCAGTTTTAATCCTATCTCTTCAGGTGTCGGTTCACGCCCTAACTCCTTTAAGAGCTGCCTCGAAGTCTGAAGCAGACGGTTTATCGTCTCTATCATATGGACAGGTATCCTTATAGTCCTGCCGTAATCAGCGATAGCCCTTGTTATAGCCTGACGGATCCACCATGTCGCATAAGTGCTGAATTTATAGCCCTTTTTATAATCAAACTTATCCACAGCCTTCATAAGGCCGATATTCCCCTCTTGCACAAGGTCGGAAAATTTGAGTCCAAGGTTTACATACTTCTTAGCGATGCTTATAACCAGACGAAGGTTGGCCTCTATAAGTTTACTCTTTGCCCGTTTTATCATCCAGTTGTAAACCTTAAGGTCTTTTATCAAATTGCGCAGTTCATCGAGACTCATTCCAAGTGCGGTTGTGATCTTTGCGAACCTCTTAATAAGCCTTTCCTTAACAAGATCATCCGTAACCCTTAATGACCGATCATACTCCTTTTCAATACGGTTGCCAAGCCGTTGCAAACGTTGCGCCATTGATTGAATCTGGTCATGGCTTATGTTTAAATGATAGAGGTTGTTGCGTATCTTTTCTTTTATAGATTTCACCTCTTCCTCAATACTAATGATTTTTTGAGGAGAAAGCTTTTCATAGAAGAGCATATTCTGAAGTTCCAGTTTTCTTGCAGACAATTTATCTATCTCTTCTATTTTATTTAATACCAACTCTACATACTCATCACTGTAGTAACCACTTTCATCGGCTTCCTCTACAAAATTCTTCAATGAAGCAGTGCCCCTCTTAAGCCTCCTTGCAAATCGTAAAATCTCCCATTCAGCAAAAGCAGAAGATAAAAGCAGAGTTTTAAATCCCCGGTTACCCTCTTCCATCTGCTTGGCAAGTAGTATTTCAGCTTCACGGCTAAGTAAAGGCACAGCCCCCATCTCGCGCATATATATCCTGACAGGGTCTTCCGTCCTTTCGATCTCCCAGACCTGTTCTTTTTCCTCTCCCTCTTTTTCTTTTCCATCCGGGACCTTTACATCGGAAACCCCGTCAACAACATCTATGCCCATATCTCCAAGGGCATTGAGGAAATCATCTATCTCATCCACAGAGAATCCATCATCAGGTATGGCATTGTTTATCTCCTCATAGGTCAAAAAACCCTTGTTTTTACCTTTATCAACAAGTTTTTTCACATCGCACATCTCTATGCTTTTCGACATAACCCCTCGCCTATCTTTATAAATGCTGATAACATGAAATTAAACACATTTATCAACAAAACGTTTCACAAAACACAATACAACAATTTTACTACAAAAATACACCATTGTCAAACCTCACACAAGTTTTATCTTGACAAGAAGGGCAACTTTGAGGTATTTTTGTAGTAAAAGAAAGGCAAATCCAATGGCTAAAACACCTGACGGAAAAAAAGTTCTTAATACCCATATCTCTAAAGAAGAACATAGCTTTCTCAAGAACATGGCTGAAAAAAACGCCATGACTATTACCATGTATCTGAGAGAGCTTATCAGGGTTGAGATGGGTAAAATAAATCAGGGGCAAATTATTACCGGATCCAAAGTTAATAATACCTTTAAATAATAACCTTATCC
>JALXFI010000308.1 GCA_027069035.1 bacterium | reverse complement strand
TATTTATACAGTAACTATTCGGATATTTTTTTTCTCCCCGTCTGATTCAGAAGTATCACCTTATCAAGGTGTTTTGCGAAATCAAGGGCAGAGTCATGTCCCATAATCTTAAGTATATGATTTCTTGCCGCAACCTCTATAATAGTTGCAACGCTTCTTCCGGGGCTTACAGGTATTCTTAAAAGAGGCAGTTCCACATTAAGAAGAGTAAGAACCTCTTCAGAGAAACCCAACCTGTCATAATCCGTCTCAGGGTCCCAACTAACAAGTTTCACTGCTATATCGATCTGTTTTTTCTCTCTTATTGCAGTAATACCAAAGATATCTCTTATATTGATAATGCCAAGTCCCCTTACCTCCATATGATATTTTATAACACCTGTGCCCTGTCCAAAAAGGGTTGACGGCTCCTTGCGCCAGATATCAACAACATCATCGGCAACAAGCCTGTAGCCTCTCGAGATGAGATCAAGGGCGCTTTCACTTTTTCCTATTCCGCTCTTACCAAAAATGAGTATACCTATGCCTAAAACATCCACCAATCCACCATGAAAAAGAGTTGACGGCGCAAGACGGTCTTCCAGAAAATTTATAATATTATCGATAAAAACAGAACTGGAAAGGGTTGATCTTAATAGCGGTATGTTAGAATTTTCAGCAAACTCTTTTAAAAGTCCGGATATCCTGAGCCCTTTTGTAACTATAACACAGGGTATGGGAAGTGTAGCCAGATGATTGAGCAGATTTTTTCTATGCTTTAGCGGAAGATTTCTCAGATACCTCATCTCCGAGTAACCGAAGACCTGTATCCTGTCTGAATTTATATCTGAAATAAAACCTGTAAGGATAAGGCCGGGTTTTTGAATCTGCGATTCCCTTATCTCTCTGTTTAAACCGTTTCTGCCGCCTACAAGAGATAACTTTAAGAGCTTGCCTTGTTCCTTGAGCAGTGCGTCAACAGTAATACTCGGCATATGCGCATAACCTTATATTTTATTAATATATCAATACTTATTATCTTCATCGGCAACTGTATTGTATATTTCCTCACAGGTTTTAGACTGAAGCAGCCTTTTTCGAAAATCAGGGTCTTTTAAAAGCCTGGATATCCTTGCCAATATTTTAAGATGAGTTGTTGTTGAATTTTCAGGGGCTAAAATAAGAAAAAAAAGATGAGAAGCTTTTCTATCAAGGGATTGGAAGTCAACCCCTTTGCTGCTCTTTCCAAAAGATACGATCAGATGATCTAAATCCTTCAACTTACCATGGGGAATCGCCACCCCAAAACCTATGCCCGTACTGCCAAGTTTCTCCCTTTCAAGCAAGACTTCCAGAACCTCTTCTTTGTCAAGCCCTTCAACCTTTGAAACTAAAGAGTCTACCATCTCTTCAAGTACAGCTCTCTTATCCTCCCCTTTAAGTTCAGGAATGATAAATTCCTTATCCAACACATCGATTACTTTCAACTTTCTCTCCCAAATATTTTATAAAAACCAAACAACCTATCCAACAGGCTCTATCAAACCGTAATTCCCATCCTTTCTCTTGTACAGTACATTTAGATTCTCGCTCTGAGAATTGGTAAAGACCAGAAAATCGTTATTAAGGAGGTCCATCTGCATCACAGCTTCGTCCAGAGACATCGGTTTAATAAAATAATTTTCCGTCTTGACTACATGAGATGCAGACACATCGTCTCCTATGGACAGAACTTGAACCTTCAATCCCAGCATGGAATGTGAAGGGTCAGGTTTATGATCCTTTAATCTTTCTTTATATTTCTTGACCTGTCTCTCTATCTTGGAATTAACAAGGTCTATTGCAGAATACATATCCTGAGTAGATTCTTCTCCTTTTATAGTAATCCCATTTGCGTTAATAGTAACATCGGCTATGTGCCTGAACTTCTCTACGGCAAGCACATAATGAACCTCTATCGGTTCGGCAAGGTACTTTTTTATCTTATCAATCTTTTCAACAGCATACTCTTTCAATGTTTCAGAAGACTCCATGTGTCTGAATGTAACGTTAACCTGCATATATATTCCTCCTCTAAATCAAAAATCAAAAGGCTTATACCCGACAAGGTAAAGCCTTGGATATCGAATTATATTACAATAGAACTTCAATATGTGTCAATCCAATCTGCCAACCCAAATCCCGATATAGCGAAATTTGAAATTGGCAATACCTCCTTAACTGCTATGTTCTCGGCGATTTTCTTTCTCACCGCACCGGTTATGTACGCCTCAAAAGAAAAATCCAGGTAAGACGTCTTACCAATTTACCCAAAAACCCAAATCTGTTTTTGGGCAACTGTTATGTCATCTTCGTTTTTCATTATGCAACTATCTCCGACACAGTATGCGCCATAATCTCTTTTTTATGCATAATTAACCACAGCGGCTAATTTAAACTGCTAAAAACATGCTTACTGAACACGGCAAGAGTTAATAGACTTTTTTCCTTTTACTGGAGGGGGCAATACCCATACTTTCCCTATACTTGGCAATAGTTCTACGGGCTATATTGATATCTAATTTCCTCATCATACGAACAAGAACCTGATCGGTATATGGTTTGGATGGGTCCTCTGAGGCAATTATCCTCTTGATCTGATCCTTAACAGCCTCTGCAGCTATACTATCCCCGCCCCTTTCAAATCCCTTATTAAAAAAGAACTTTAACTCAAAGATGCCCTGAGGTGTATGCGCAAATTTATTTGCAGTCACTCTGCTTACGGTAGACTCATGTACTCCTACCACCTCTGCCACATCTCTAAGGACAAGGGGTTTTAAGAAATTTATGCCTTTATCTAAAAAATCCCTTTGAAAGTTGACAATGCTCTCTGCAACTTTATAGAGTGTCCTCTGTCTCTGATGGATGCTCTTTATAAACCATAATGCCGATTTAAGTTTGTCGCTAAGGTAATCCTTTGCATCCTTGTCTACATTGTTTCCCCCGCCTTTAAGCATATTCCTGTAATAATTGCTTACCCTGAGTTTAGGCATGCCGTCATCATTTAAAAGGATCACAAACTCATCGCCCCTTTTATAGACATATACATCAGGCACTATATAATGTATATCCTCTACACTGTACGCCCTTCCGGGCCTTGGGTCTAACGATGTAATTACCTTAACTGCATGGATAACATCATCAAAAGGAATTTTAAGAGCCTTTGAAAGACAGTGAAAATCCTTATTTTCAAGACATTCCATATGATTTTGCACAATCTCTTCAAGTATGGGAGTACATGTTGGAAGCACTTTTAATTGAGCAAGGAGACATTCTTTAAGATCCCTTGAGCCAACTCCCACGGGATCAAACTCCTGAATCCTGCCAAGCACCTTTTCTGCAAGCCCCTCTTCAACACCCAAGGCATTTGCAATCTCGGGGATCGTGATCTTGAGATAACCGTCTTCATCAATATTGCCTATAATAAATGTTCCTACTTTCTCTTCCTCGGCGCTAAACTTTGTCAGTTTTAACTGCCATAACAGGTGGTCATTAAGTGTTGTTTTTTGAGGAAGAAACGTCTCAAACGACACATCTTCTCTCTCCTTATCATTATATCTGTTCTGTACCGAATTCTCGTTATAATTGTTAAGATAATCATATAATTCAATATTTTTATCGATTTCGGAAGATTTTCCATCATCGGACTCTCCACTCTTTACGGCTTCTTCGGATAATGCTTCGGAACCGCTTTTAATCGGCTCACCAACCGGTTCACTTTCAGAGGTCTTCTGTGAAGTAGTCTCTTTTTTTATATCTTCCAATTCAAGGAGGGGATTTTTTTGAACCTCTTCCCTCATTGCATCCACAAGTTCAAGTCTTGAAAGCTGCAAGAGCTTTATTGCAAGTTGAAGTTGCGGGGTCATTATAAGTTGTTGAGTAAGTCTTAAATCCTGTCGTAGTTCCTGCGCCATTGAATATCCTGCATCAATCTATGGTCTAATATTTTGGATTCAAATCTAAAAGCCATTCATTATCACAACATCCGAAAACTATTTCTTCCTTCTAAACCGAGTCCTTATCAACTGAACATCACATGGTAAAACCTTCGCCCAAATATCTTTCCTGGGCCTGTCTGCTCAGCGCAAGACTCTCCGGACGACCTGTCTCAAGAACCTTGCCATCATATAATATATATCCTCTGTCACAAATTTTCAAGGTTTCTCTTACATTGTGGTCCGTAATAAGCACTCCTATCCCTTTTTTCTTTAGTTCGAATATTATCTCCTGAAGGTCTCTTACCGCAATAGGGTCTATCCCTGCAAAGGGTTCGTCAAGCAAAATAAATACAGGTGAGGTGACAAGCGCCCTTGCAATCTCCACACGTCTGCACTCACCTCCTGAAAGATTATACGCCTTACTCTTTGCAATATGGGCAATACCAAGGTCATTCAACAATAGATCAAGTCTTTCTCTTTGTTCTTCTCCGGAAAGGCCTGTGGTTTCAAGTATAGCCATGATGTTCTCTTCCACGCTAAGCCTTCTGAAGATTGATGTCTCCTGGGGAAGATAACCGATACCTTTTCTTGCCCTCATATGCACAGGCAGCGCCGTAATGTCTTCCTTGCCCAAAAACACCTTTCCTCCATCCGGCTTTACCAGCCCTATGATCATATGAAACGAAGTCGTCTTGCCTGCCCCGTTAGGACCTAAAAGACCCACGATCTCTCCGCTCTTTACATGGAGTGTTACACCGTCAACAACCTTTCGTTTTCTAAAAGACTTTGAA
>JALXFI010000307.1 GCA_027069035.1 bacterium | reverse complement strand
ACTGAAAACGGGCATGGCTGATGCCTTCAAAGTAACAAACAAGATAGGCCTTCTTGGAACAGCGGTATCTGAACACCCCTCTTTATGCAACCTATTAGATTTTGGAATAAAAAAGAGCGGCAATCTCTCTATCTCGTCCATGAGAGTGGATACAATTAAAAAAGATATGGCCGGATTGCTTAAAAATTGCGGATATAAAACCATTACCATTGCCCCTGAGGCAGGCTCGGAGAGATTAAGAAGGGTAATCAACAAAACATATACGGACGAGGAAATACTCGATACCGTTGGTTTGATCTCGGAGGCCGGCATGAAGAGGATAAAATTGTATTACATGATAGGGCTTCCGACAGAAGAGGAAGAAGACATCGACGCATTGATAGAGCTTAATCTCAGGGTAAAAAAGAGATTTACAAAGGGGCTGATAACCGTGAAGATCACGCCGTTTGTGCCTAAACCCGGCACGCCCTTTCAGTGGCATCCCTATACAGAGGTAAAGGTCCTTAAAAAGAGGATCGTCAGGATAAAAAGGGCATTACAGGAGATAAACGGGGTAAAACTCAATATATCTTCTCCACAAAAGGCATATATACAATCCATTCTTTCGCTCGGCGGCAGGCAGGTTTTAGATGCGATTATAAAGGTTTCGGGCGGTGCCGATATCAAGAAGGTCTTAAAATCTCTTTCGCCGGAGCCTGATTTTTATGTCCATAGAAAAAAGAGGATGGATGAAGTTTTTCCATGGGACTTTATAGACAACGGGATAAGCAAAGAATACCTTTACAGAGAATACCAAAAAGGGCTAAAAGGTATAATAACCGCTCCATGCGGCTCTGAAAGGTGTTCGGCCTGTGGAATATGCAGATAGATATTAGATTATTAAGGAGGTAATCCTATGGAATGCAGTAATGACCCAAAAGCGGTTGGATGCAACTGCTCTTATGAGCCATGTTCAAGAAAGGGCAGGTGTTGTGAGTGTCTTCACTATCACCGGAGGAACGGAGAGCTTCCGGCCTGCTTCTTCCACGAGTCTTATGAAAGGACATACGATCGTTCGCTTGAAAATTTTCAGAATATGGTTAAGAAAATGGGCATGAGAAGATAAAAGGTATTGTATCATCTTTAAGGCTCATAACTCTTCTTTATGTGCCCCCCAAAAACAGAGATAGGTTTTTGGGTAAATTGGCAAGACGCTTTAAATGTAAGGCCGCAGGCGATTTTTCTTTTGAGGCGTACATAACCGGTACGGTGAAAAAGAAAATCGCCGAGAACACAGCAGTTAAAGATGTATTGCCAATTTCAAATCCCGCTATCGCGGGATTTGGGTGCCTGTTTTTTGCCGATACCACCTGTATGTCTCTTCTATGCCTTCTCTTAGGGCTGTTTTTGCCTTCCAGCCAAGGGCATTGATTTTAGATACATCGAGAAGTTTTTTGGGTGTGCCGTCGGGTTTGGTCTTATCAAAGACAATCTTACCTTTATAACCGACAATATCTTTTATAAGATGGGAAAGTTCACCAATGCTTATGACCTTTCCTACCCCTACATTGAGCAGAGAAGCCTCAGCGGACACATTGAAGCTCTCCATCAAAAAAACACAGGCATCGGCCAAGTCGTCCACATATAGAAATTCTCTCTCCGGAGCGCCTGTGCCCCAGACGGTGACAGAAGACCGTAAATTCCCGCTCCTGGTTTCATCCTTTATCTTTGCTTCATGAAACTTTCTTATAAGGGCAGGCAGTGCATGAGAAGTCTCAAGATCAAAGTTGTCCCCCGGTCCATAAATGTTTGTCGGCATGGCCGATATAAAGTTTGTGCCATACTGTCTGTTATAGGCCTGGCACATCTTGATACCTGCAATCTTCGCTACTGCATACGGCTCATTGGTCGGTTCAAGATAGCCGCTCAAGAGATGTTCCTCTCTCATAGGCTGGGGGCAATTCCTTGGATATATACAAGAACTTCCAAGAAAAAGGAGTTTTTTCACCCCATATTTGTAGGCGGAGTGGATAATATTTAATTCGATAGCCAGATTGTTATAAATAAACTCGGCAGGATAGGTGCTGTTTGCCATAATACCGCCCACCATAGCCGCAGCCATAAAGACATATTCCGGCCTCTCCCCTTTAAAAAACTCGTCAACCTTTGCCTGGTCGCACAGGTCAAGCTCCCTGTGTCTTCTTAATAAAAGGTTCTCATAACCGGCGCTTTCAAGCCTCCGTTTTATGGCAGAACCGACAAGGCCGCTGTGGCCTGCAATGTATATTTTAGAGGTTTTCTTCAAAGGCTCACACCATCCTCCTCAGCCCAATGTCAGTTTATTCTTTGTCCAGCCAATATCTTTTTTAAGAAGGATATTTTTCCCCTCTCCCCTCGGCTCTAACCCGGCGTGTTTTAATTCGTAATCCACCATTATCTTTACAAGGTCGTTTAGTTTAATCTTAGGCTCCCACCCAAGCATTTCCCTTGCTTTGGTTATATCTGCAAGAAGGAAATCCACTTCCGTAGGCCTGAAATACTTCGGGTCTATCTCTATAACAACATCACCGACACAGAGATTAGAGCCTGCCTCAAGAGAGCGGACAATACCCTTCTCCGAGGTGCCCTCACCCTTCCACTCCAATTCAATACCGGCATAATTAAATGCAAATTCAACAAATTCTCTAACCGAATGACTCTCTCCGGTGCCAACTACATAATCGTCAGGGGCGTCTTTCTGAAGCATAAGCCACATACATTCCACATACTCAGGTGCAAAACCCCAGTCTCTTTTGGCATCAAGATTTCCCAGATACAGCTTGTCCTGCTTCCCTGCAAGTATATTAACCAGCGCCCTTACGATCTTGCGTGTTACAAAGGTCTCTCCCCTTCTTGGAGATTCGTGGTTAAAGAGTATGCCGTTACAGGCAAAGATATTGTAACCGTCACGATAATTTACAACCATCCAGTATGCATAGACCTTGGCCGCCGCATAGGGGCTTCTGGGCTGGAATACCGTTTTCTCACTTTGCGGCGGCGGGGCGCTTCCAAACATCTCAGAACTCGATGCCTGATAAAATTTCGTCTTTATGCCGCTCCTTCTAATAGATTCAAGAAGTCTTGTGGTGCCAAGGGCGGTTATGTCCCCCGTATATTCAGGTATATCAAAACTCACCCGCACATGACTCTGAGCGCCGAGATGGTATACCTCATCAGGCCGGATATTGTAGATAAGGTTGGTCAACTGATCAGAGGTCGAAAGGTCTCCGTAATGAAGAAACATCTTAGCCCCTGTAATATGAGGGTCAATGTATATGTGGTCTATCCTGCCGGTGTTAAAGGTACTCGCCCTCCTGATAAGTCCGTGAACCTCATAGCCTTTTGAAAGTAAAAGTTCGGCAAGATAACTTCCATCCTGGCCGGTTATACCCGTTATAAGCGCTTTTTTCATATTTTTTTATCCTTTTTATTTGATACCTTTATAAAAAGTCTTAATCAGCTATAATCTCCCTTTCTTTCAAAAATTCTACAATATCGTTTACACAGGTCTCTAAAGAAAGATTTTCCGTATCTATCGTCAATTCCGAGTTTTCCGGTTCTTCATAAGGCGCCGTAAGGCCGGTAAAGGATTTGATCTCCCCCTTGCGCGCCTTTTTATACATCCCCTTCGGGTCTCTTCTCTCGCACTCTTCCAAAGAACACTTTACATAAACCTCTATGAAATCACCATCGCCCATCAAATTTCTTGCGCCCTCTCTGTCCGCCCTGTATGGAGATATAAAGGCGGTAAGCGCAATAATGCCGGCATCTGCAAACAACTTTGCAACCTCGCCTATCCTGCGGATATTCTCCTTCCTGTCTTCAGGACTGAAACCAAGGTCGTTGTTCAACCCATGCCGGATGTTGTCGCCGTCAAGGACATAGACGTTTTTGCCCATGTTAAACAGCGCAGCCTCCAGCTCACGGGCAAGCGTGGATTTTCCTGAACCCGAAAGCCCCGTAAACCAGAGGACACACCCTTTTTGCCCAAATTTTTTTGCCCTGTCCTCTCTTGTAATAGTCCCGTCATGCCATACAATGTTCTTTGATTTCTGCATCTTATCTCCTTTTTTCATGCCTTTAATATGTTGGCGCTTTTTATCCCGGATGTTGCATTTCTTGTATCTATAACCAGTTTGCTGTTTTCCACTATCCACCGATAATTATAATCAGAATGATCGGTTGTTATAACAACACAATCACTGCACTGCAAGATATCTTCGGTAAGCTCGCACGATTCCATACGAAACTTCTTTCTGTGGCTTACCGCCACCGGAATGTATGGGTCATTATATATTACCTCCGCCCCCTTTTCTTTAAGAAGACTTATCACATCCATGGAGGGGGACTCCCTCAAATCGTCAACATCCTTCTTGTAGGCAACGCCAAGCACCAGTATCTTTGAACCTTTAACAGGCTTTCCGCAACCGTTCAATGCATCCATCACCTTTTGAACAACATAATACGGCATGGTTGTATTCACCTCACCCGCAAGCTCTATAAACCGCGTTGAAAAGTCATACTCCCTTGCCTTCCATGTAAGATAGAACGGATCAATAGGGATGCAGTGCCCGCCGAGGCCGGGCCCTGGGTAGAAAGGATTGAAGCCAAAAGGCTTGGTCTTTGCCGCCTCTATTACCTCCCATATATCCACACCCATCCTGTCGCAGAGTATCTTAAGCTCATTTACAAGCGCTATATTTACACACCGATATATGTTCTCAAGAAGTTTAGAGAGTTCAGCCACCTTTGGCGAAGAAAGCTCCACTACACTATCCACGATCCGAGAGTACATGGCAGAGCCTGCCTTTAAACAGTTCTGCGTCATACCGCCCACAAGCTTTGGAGTCGTCTTTGTGGTAAAATCCTTGCGGCCCGGGTCCTCACGCTCAGGAGAATATACAAGAAAAAAATCCTTCCCTGCTTTCAAACCGTTGTGTTCAAAGAGCGGCAGCAGAACCTCTTCGGTAGTTCCGGGATAGGTAGTCGATTCAAGAGATATGAGCTGGCCGGATCTTAGGTTTTCAGACACAACCTTTGCGGTATTCTCAACATACTGAAGATCAGGCTCCCTCTTGTCGTTTAGCGGTGTGGGAACACAGATTATGATACAATCCATACGCCCAAGCCGCGACATATCGGAGGTGGCTTCAAACAATGGAGGATCGTGGCTTATAAGGTTTTTGAGCTTTTCCGATGAGAGGTGTTTTATATACGAGACACCGTTCATAAGGCTGTTAACCTTAGACGGGTCTATATCAAAACCGGTGACATGAAATCCTTCATCACAAAAACGAAGCATAAGCGGAAGCCCCACATACCCAAGCCCTATTATGCCAATCTCTGCCTTTCTGTTATTAATCTTTTCAAGCAATCTTTCCTGAGTCATTCTATACACCGTTTAAAGATTGATACAAAGTTTGCGAAAGAGAACCCTTTCCAGATGAAAACCAATTTATCTCTCCTCATATTGTTTTTTATAGTACTCCATATACTCACCGGAGAGTATCCTCTCCCACCAGTTGCGATTATCAAGATACCAGTCAACCGTCTTTTCTATTCCCTGCCTGAACGTATGCCGCGGGGCCCAACCAAGTTCCTTCTTTATCTTAGATGAGTCCATCGCATAACGCCTGTCATGGCCGGGACGGTCCTTCACAAACTCTATAAGTCTTTTTCTGTCCCCTGCTGGAAGGCCGAGTTTTGACTCAACAAGCTCACAAATAAGCCTCACTATGGCGGTATTCTGCCACTCATTGCCCCCTCCTATATTGTACACCTCGCCGCTCTTTCCGCTGTGCACAACACTATCAATCGCACTGCAGTGATCCTCAACGTATATCCAGTCTCTGACATTTTTTCCGTCTCCATAGACGGGAAGCGGTTTTTCATTAAGCGCATTTATGATCATAAGGGGGATAAGCTTCTCGGGGAATTGATACGGGCCGTAGTTGTTTGAACAGTTTGTGGTAATAGTCGGCAGTCCGTAAGTCTTAAAGTATGCCCTTGCAAGATGGTCTGACGAGGCCTTTGATGCGGAATACGGGCTGTTGGGCGCATACGGAGTCTCCTCCGTAAAGAGCCCCTCTTCGCCAAGGGAGCCGTAAACCTCATCCGTAGAGACATGGACAAAGAGATTTTTTGAAGTTGCCGTATCGTTGGAGCCGGTCTGCCAGTATCTTCTTGCCGCCTCAAGAAGCACAAATGTCCCCATAATATTGGTTCTTATAAACTCCTCAGGGCCGAGTATGGACCTGTCCACATGCGATTCGGCGGCAAAGTTCACCACCGTATCGATCGAGTATTTCTTAAAGATTTCATCTACAAGCCCCCTGTCGCATATGTCTCCTTTAATGAATGTATAGCCGCTTTCACCCTCTAAAGACTTAAGGTTTTCAAGGTTCCCCGCATAGGTAAGTTTGTCAAGGTTTATTATGCTATAATCAGGGTGTGCACCTTTAACATGGCGGACAAAATTCGACCCAATAAAACCGGCGCCGCCTGTAACAAGGATAGTCTTCATCTACAAATACCTCATCTCAAATTTTGTCTCTTCAGCATTTGAACTAAAGCTCCACATCCGAATCATCTCCTATCATCAGCCTCAAAGCGTTGTGTCTGCGATGGTTCTTATGTACCCTGGCATTCTTGCCAATGATACTATCCTCAAGCCTCTCTATGTGCGATACAGTCACATTATCCAGTATGACACAGTTCTCCATAGCCGCTCTCTCTATACTGACATTAGAACCTATACTTGTAAAAGGGCCTATAAAACTGTTTTTTATAACAGTATCTCTGCCGATGGTAACAGGGCCTCTTATTACACTGTCAATCACCCTTGCCCCTTTGTCGAGCTGGACCCTGCCGGAAACGGTAGAGTCTTCATCTATCTCTCCATTGAGCCTTCTCTCTATCAGGTCATCCAGAACAACGGAGTTTGCGGCAAGCAGATCGTCTTTCTTGCCTGTGTCAAGCCACCACTCTTTAATCGTATGACTATAGACCTTTTTCTTATCATCAACAAGCCTTTGAATGGCATCCGTTATTTCAAGTTCACCTCTGGCAGACGGTTTAATAGAATCTATCGCTTCATGGATAGAAGGGTCAAAGACATATACCCCGACAAGGGCAAGATTTGAAGGGGGATTTTCAGGCTTTTCCATAAGCCTTACGATCTTCCCCCCATCGTCTATTTGAGCAACCCCGAAGGAGGAGGGATTCGGCACAGGCTTAAGAAGGATAACAGCGTTTGATGACGTCTCATGAAGTTTGTTTATAAACTCTTTTATCCCGCACCCTATAAGATTATCCCCAAGATACATGACGAATGGGGAATCCTCTAAATACCCGCGCGAAACCTTAACGGCATGGGCAAGACCAAGGGGTTTATCCTGAAGTATATACTGTATCTTTACACCCCACTCACTGCCGCTGCCAAGCGTATTTTTTATATCATCGCCCGTCTCCGGGGATATTATAACACCTATATCGTCTATACCGGCGGAAACAAGGTTTTCAATAACATAGTACAAAATAGGCTTATTGGCCACAGGGACAAGCTGTTTTGCGGCCGTGTATGTAAGCGGTCTAAGCCTTGTGCCTGCGCCGCCGCTTAAAACCAACCCTTTTATTGCTTTCATTCGTCTGCCTTTCCATTGATTTATGTATTATAGTGGACATTGCCCGGACTGTTAAGCCATGATATTCTGTCTTCGTTTATGCCAAACTTTTCAAACGCTCTCTTAAGCTCATCGCTGTTATCAAATGATGTTACTACAAGTTTATCAAACCTTAAATCCTTTAATGTCTCTAAGGGCAAAACTTCAAGGCCGCAAAAATCCTTTCCCGCCCTTACCTCATCGACAACCCCTGCAAGACTCAGAGGCACCTCATTAAGAGAGAGATAAGCGATCTCTGCCACTTCATCGGAGCCATAAAAGACTACCCTGCGGCAATTCTCTCCCGCAATCTTTAAAAAACACTCCCTTATCCTCTTTCTTGCTTCTTTGTAAAAATTAAAGGAGTTCTGCATATATCTGAATGTAAGCGACGTCTTATGCGCTATGCCCATGGGGGTAAGCTCATATCTCAAACGGTTTGGCTTAAGATTGACCGCTTTGATATAGCCCTTCTTTATAAGGCGTTTAAGATAGAGGTTGGTAAGGCCAAGCGCCACGCCAAGCCTTCGGCTCAGTGTCCTCTGAGTAATAGCGCTGTTTTTTGAGACCTCATCGAGTATCTGAAGTGTTTTGAGTGATTCTTTGTCCATGTTGTTTCTCTTTAAACCACAATCTTCGCAAAAGAATACCTTACATCCAAATCCTCATGTCTTTTCATAAAAGCAACGGTAAAATATATAGTTGAACTCGTAAACATATTTATCAAAAGGGGAGCAAACCCGTCAAGAGAATTCGTTCACTTTTTGAACATCTTATATCATATCAATATTAGATTAAAAATCGGTTAAGAGGAGATTAATTTCATTTCAAACCCCGCTATTGAGACAGGATTTGGTTAATTTTAAAAAAACCACTCTACATAGGTATAGTATGCATTAGAAAGGGCACCATACTCACTGTTATCATCTCCGGAAAAAATCTGAAGTCCGGCTGTCCAATCAACATTATTTAAAATATTGTATGTAAGAAAGGGATTAAAGAAGATGCCCTCTCCATCCATGTCATATATAACATAGCTGTCAAGACGCAAAAGAGGAGTAATATCATAGCCTACTCCCACTGCGGTAAAGTTTCTGTTTTTGGTTACAATCTCACCGCTAAATCTGTCTGCAACCGAAGCAGTGGCATCAGCTCCTGAATTTCCACCATTATAAAGGTATTCAAACAAGATATATAATGTGTTGGGAAAGCTGTAATCCCAGCTTAAAACAAATCGAATGAAATCACTATCTTGCCTCTTATCGGTAAATACCCCTTCACCTCTGAAACCGCTGTCGCCGATATTGCCCGCAAAATCAAATCCAAGGACCGTATCCTCTCTGAATTCTCCGAATATCACCGACATGTCATAACCTTTAAGATTTGACCTGAGTCTCAAACCTTTACTGCTTTTAAGTTGATCGTCTCCCGGGGCATAGACAAGATTAAGACTGCTTAGCGCTCCGAAAGAGTATTCAAAACTAACGGCATCGACCCCCAGCCTCTGATCACCTTCAATCTGAAGAGGACTTACAGGATTAAAAAGATCCGTAGGATTCCATATGCGGGCCTGCCCCCATGAAATCCTCTGCCTGCCTACCGTAAGATTAAACGGCTCCCTAAAGTATCTAAAATATATGCGATAGAGCAAATGTCTCCACAATATTTCAGATGTATCAATCGGTTGAGCGTTAAGATCAAAGAGTGTTTTATCCTTTTTATCTTTTGCAATGATAAACTCATCTTTTTTTAATATACTGCCTACGGTGACTTCATTGTCATAGATAATCTTTATTAGAAAAGAATCAGCAGGTTCAATGTTAAATTTGAGCCTTAATCTATTAAGGTCACTCCAGAAATCATTTTCGGCCAACGTCTTTCCGTTGATCAAAATGGTTTTATATGAACCGCTGAGTGTAAAGGAGGTTTGATCTCTTTTGTACAGTTCAATGGAAAATGCAGAGGATGGATATAGAAAAAAACAGACAAGGGAGAGGCACAATGCAGACAAAAACCGATTATGAAACAATAGAGCCATCTTTCAGGTAGATTACACGTCTTGCCCGTTCCACAACCATGGGATCGTGTGTGGAAAAAATAAAGGTAGTGCCTTTTTTATCATTTAGTTTCTTCATCAGGTCTAAGAGAGCGCCGCCTGTGCTTGAATCAAGGTTTGCCGTAGGTTCGTCTGCAAGGATAATGGCGGGTTCAGAGACTATTGCGCGCGCTACGGCAACCCTTTGCTGCTGTCCGCCCGAAAGCTCCTTTGGTCTTCTATCGCCCATGCCCTCCAGTCCGACCTCCTTTAATATGGTCAGAGCCTTTTCCCTACGCTTTCTGCTCTCAATCCCTTTAAGAAGCATTATATATTCGATGTTTTCAAGTGCGGTAAGCACAGGGATAAGATTGTATTCCTGAAAGACAAAACCGAGTTTATTTAGCCTCAACTCTGCAAGTTCTCCGCCGGTAAGGTGTGTTATATCGGTCTCTTCTAAAAAAACACTCCCTTCGGTTGGCCTGTCAAGCCCCCCTATAAGGTTTAAAAGCGTAGTCTTGCCGGAACCGGATGGTCCTACCAACGCGGAGAACTCCCCTTTATCCACGGAAAAGTCAACCCCTTTCAGGGCATTTACAGGCATCTTACCTTGATTATAAACCCTCTTTAAACCCACCACCCTTAAAAACCCAGGGACACTCCCCATATTTTATCATCTCTCCTTCTTACTCAGTTTTCAATTCGAAAACATAATTTATTGTCAAATGTAAAGACATAGACATTGTCCCAAATCCCGATATAGCTGGATTTGTGGTGGCGGTGGGTGGACTCGAACCACCGACTCGGGGCTTATGAGACCCCTGCTCTGGCCGCCTGAGCTACACCGCCGTTTTATGAAGTAGTATTAATGATAAAGAAGTAGTATTATACGACAAGTTAGAGGCTTTTATAATACAGTTTGCAGGTTTTATCATTCTTTAGCAACAAGTCTATAAGACAGTATAACAGACTTTGGAGATTTAGTTATCATGTTAAAATCGGTTACAAGAGCAATTACAAGGTCTTGAACGCCATCGTTGTCCACATCATCTATCTGATAATCTGCAATATACCCATCTAAAGTCTTGGTCCTCCAGTTCTCTTCAAGGCTTGTGCCATCCCAATCGTAGTCAACTATCTCACCTTTTTCAAAACTTCTAAATTTTTCTAACAACCTGCCTATCCTTGAGATGTTCTTATTTATAATAATCTCACCAGTTCCATCATTATTTAAGTCAATAAAAATGATCCTGCCCTTTACATCCACAAGTTTTATGTTATCAGAATTTGAGACATTTAATCCTTTAGGACCTATTTTTATAGTATTCAAAGTACCCCCAAGACGCTCTTTGCTTTTCCACGACTCCTCCCATTTGTCACCATCTCTTTGATACATCCTCAAATAATCATCAAAATCAAGGGAAGCAACACCCACAGACCCATTTAAATCAGCATAACTAAAACCAAATATATTAACCCCCCGAGGCAAATCTAAAGCAATATTATCAGACAGTTGATCACCTTTCCATACAATATTTTTAATACTGCCTGAGAAAACCTTCTTACCTCTCATTTTCTGACCAATCAGCATCTTCTGTCCTTTTGCCTCAACCACCCTTAAAAACCATGGGATATCAGAGATTATCCTTTTATAGCCATTCCCATCGTATTCTATAACATAAGTGGCAAGCCTATCATTTTTTAGAGCCGAAACGTAAAGTTCACTTACTCCATTACCATTGATATCGGCCGTATCTATAAAAAGATTATCCACAGATAATTCCTCTTCAGTATTCCACAACAGGTTAAGGTCTTCGCCCATTCTGCGATATATCCAGAGGTTGTGCGCATCGATAACAGCCAGTTCCCTCCTGCCATCACCATCAAAATCACCTATCGTAACCCCCTTCAAAGCGGCAGAGAGAGTCAAACTCTTCCATACCTTCTCGGTTCGTCCCGCCATCCTTGAGATAACAAGAAAATCATCTCCCTCAAGGCTTTCCGCCTGTGATGTTTTTTCTACATTTCCGTACAGAGGCGCTCCAAGATGGGTTTTGACTTGAGGGGTAAAACCTTCGTTAAGGAGTATTTTTGTATTTACATCCGATGCCATACGGTCTACAAGAGGAATAAAACTATCAAGCCCCTTACCCTGAGACACCGAAAATATAGCATTCATTTCCCCTTTAACCTTAAAAACCTTTACATCAAGACTCATGGTCCCTTCTACAAATGATAAACTCCCTTTAAAAACATAATCTGCTTTAACATTACGACCTATCTCAATTAAGGTCTCATCATCAAGTTCCTTGCCATAGGTCTTGAGTTGCCTTTTAATAGAGGACATTTCAACCACCGAAAGTCTCTCTTCGATACCAATCCTTGAGGCAGTAAGATCATAAAGGGCATCTTTAAGATAGCTCACCTTGTCAGGTGCATTGAGTTTCCATGGAATAATTGCCACCTTTATCACTTTTTCCGATGCAAACAAAGGATTGTCGGCAAAAAAGACTATGGTAAATACACTTAAAAAAATAAAAAATAAGGCGAGTAACTTTCTCATACTATAACCTCTCTCATGTACCTAAACTAAAAAGGGTATATAACACACAGATATTGTCTAAAACAAGGGAAATTTAGAACCCAAATCCCGCGATAGCGGGATTTGAAATCAATTTCATCGTAATACACAACCAGTTATCACCTTTCTTATTCCGCCGTGCCGGAAATAACGCAGCTATCAAAAATTTAATATTTGCTATTCTTCTATCCTGTTGTTCAACTCCCGCATAATCTTTCCCTCATCTATACCATTCTTTTTTGCCGCCTCTTCAATAGTATCACTACCTCCGCAACAAGAATCGATATTAAACTCATTAAAAACAGGTATCAAAGCAGGATACTGCATTATCACCTGATTAACAGTCATACTTTTCAAAATACGGACGCTCATTCTTAGAATCTCCTCATTCTTTTAGTGTGTGTTTTTGATCAAACTATGCAGGCGAAGGTGAAATAACGGCAAGTACAGTCATGGACAGATCAGCCTTCATGCCATGTGGTTCATTTTCTTTGCAAACTACGAAAGAACCCTTCTCAACAGGGTCGGTCCTCTCACCCACCGTAAATGACCCTTTGCCATCCACAAGGTACATTAAGACTTCCGACTCCGAGACATGAAGGGGGACATTCTGTCCCGCATCTATATTAAAAAGCACAACCCTCATGTTCTTAGAGTTAAATATGAGTTCCTTCCTGGGCTTATCAGGAAGGAATGAGACCTTTTCTAAGATATTAAGCATAACTTTTCAAAAACCTTTTTTTAGAATTTATAAAAAGAAGGTATTAAGGACATTACCTGTTTCTACTATATTTCCCCATCAATTTGCCTTCTGATATAATATGACCTTCCATTGCTTTTAGCAACTCTATCTTTGTAGCCCCTGCATCAAGTTTAAGAAAAGCATCAAGCGCATATATCTTAAAAAAATATCTGTGAGTTCCACCCGGAGGGCACGGACCACCATAACCTATTCTTCTAAAATCATTTGTACCCTGAAGAGTTCCGTCAGGAAGCGTCTTTTCAGGCGGTACATTCTCCTGCAACTCAACTACATTATGGGGAATATTATACACAACCCAGTGTACCCATGTCCCCATAGGCGCATCAGGGTCATCAACAATAATAGCAAAACTTTTGGTTCCTTGAGACGCTCCATCCCACATTAATTGTGGAGAGACATTGGCATCATCGCAAGTATAGCGTATAGGTATCATACCTCCTTCTTTAAAGGCCGGACTCGTTAATTTCACACTCATATTCCTCCCCCCATAATTCGATGCGCTATAGACATTAAATCCCGTCACACAAAAAACAAGAAGAAACAAACCTGTCATAATAAAAAAAATGTTTTTTATCATAGATAGACCTCTCTACCGGCATAAGCCTCTTTAGTAATAAACTACACAGAACTGCCGGAACCTACAATTATCGAAACAATCAACATTATTACAACAACCTGAATCGCCCATCCTATGGCACATACCCCCACCGCACGCAGTGTATTACTGTAATCAAGGGCCTGTCTTACCGCAATTATCATTGCCGTCAACATCCACACAGATGCAATCAAGAATACAGGCTTTGCAAGTACAGGGATAATACCAAAAACACGGATGATACCTGGAGAACTTGAAAAGCCAATCGTCCTTAACAATTGACCGACATCGGCCTCGGTTTGAGGTTCAGGGAGAAGTCTCGTGCCAATAAAATATGTTAAATACGCCCATATAAACCACCCTGCAAGGGAAGCAATTGTCCCAATAAGCAGGATCACCGGACCGCCTTCAACAATCCCTCCCAATCCTGCGGCAAGGCTTGAGAGCACTACCACATTAAGCGCCTGTGCCAATGCATCCTTATCACCTTCGACTTCCTCATAAAGGCTTACATCCAGTTTGGCTGCCCTTATCATTCTGTTAAAAAACAAATTCATATTTCAAAAATCTCTTTAAGAGAGCCGATATAGTTCTGAATAAGAAGCTTCAGGTCTGATAAGTATTAAGTATTATGCAATACTCACAACTTGTCAAGCATTATCAAAATAAAGCATGAGGAAAGAGACAAAAACCAATGATAATATAACAATATTTGTCAGATTTATGACAAATATTGTTATATGCAATCTTTAAATACTGTTTCATTTTTTTCAATAAATACATAGGTATTTAAAATATAAACCTTTTTA
>JALXFI010000306.1 GCA_027069035.1 bacterium | reverse complement strand
TGATTATTTTATGGCGCTTGCAATCGGAAAGGAAGTCTATCTCGGTAAAGCCATGTTTGCCTTAAGACGCGCCGTGGCAAAGGTTAAAGAAGAATTTTAAAGGCGTAAGCCTTTTTTACGCCCTGTTATATAATTGATATATCCGGCATACTATCCCGTCTTTAATGGCGGGTTAGTTTTTAGTAACTTAAATAATTTTCTGCGTTTTTCTTGTGCTCGTGGGTATTGGCATAAAATTATTTTGTGGAGGAGTTTAGCTTTTTTATAAGGGTTAGGGGGCAATATGAATAGTAGAAGGATACTTGTAATACATGGTCCGAATCTCAACCTTTTAGGAATAAGAGAACCGAAGATATACGGTAAAGTTACATTGGATGATATAAACAAGGCCATAACGACATTTGCAGGGGAACATGGGATTGATGTGGAGGCCTTTCAGACAAACTCAGAGGCTGATATGATAGATAAGATTCAGAGCTCTATCGGCAATTTTCATGCAATTGTAATAAACCCTGCGGCATACACACATACAAGTATTGCATTGAGAGATGCGATACTCGGGGTTGGGATCCCTGCCGTTGAGGTTCATATGAGCAACATACATCAAAGGGAGGATTTCAGAAAACGCTCATATATAAGCGATGTTGCTGCAGGCCAGGTCATTGGGTTTGGGCTTAACAGTTACCTTCTCGGTTTGAGGGCGGCCGTCGCCCTTATTGATGAGAAAAACTCTGCGGGGTAGGTGTTGAAGGTAGACCGTCTTAGACGTATTGCGGAGTTTATGGATGATAACGGTCTTGACGGTATTTTTATTAAAAATATCGAAAATATAAGGTATTTTAGCGGATTTACCGGAAGCAGCGCATATCTTATAATCGGCAGGGACGAAAGGGTTTTTCTTACGGATTCAAGATATACCACTCAGGCAAGGGATGAAGTAAATGGTTTTACGATTAAAGAATATAAAGAGATTTTTAAGGATATTTCCCTTGTTGTTGATCAGCTTAATATATCGGTGTTTGGTTTTGAAGGAGCGCACCTGTCTTTTGAGACATACCATAAACTCAGGGGTTCCATTAGCCCTGCCGTGGTCCTTAAATCCGTTGAGGATAGGATTGATGACTTGAGGATGGTGAAAGACTCTGATGAAGTGGAAGTTATCGAAAAGGCCGCCGAGATATCATATCAGGCGCTTTTAAATATTGTTCCTTTTATTAAAGATGGTGTCAGGGAAAAAGATATTGCCTTAGAGCTTGACTATCGGATGAGAAAACTTGGTGCGGAAAGTTCGGCCTTTGATACGATAGTCACATCGGGGATAAGGACTGCCCTTCCTCATGGGAAACCTTCAGAGAAGAAGATAGCACAGGGCGACCTTGTAATGATCGATTTTGGAAGTGTATGGAAGGGGTATAGTTGTGATGAAACCTGCACCTTTTGTTTAGGGGAATATTCCGAAAAAGGGGAGAAAATATACGCTGTGGTAAAAAATGCCCATGATCGAGCGATAGAGATGATAATGCCCGGTGTTAAGGCCTCCGATATAGATAAGGCCGCAAGGGATGTTATTGAGAGCGCGGGTTTTGGGCGTTTTTTTGGTCATGGGACGGGTCATGGTGTTGGTATTAATGTCCATGAAAAGCCCGCTGTGTCAAGAAACTCTGATATTGAGATCAAAGAAGGTATGATCTTCAGCGTTGAACCGGCCATCTATCTGCCCGATTGGGGTGGGGTAAGGATAGAGGATACGGTTCTTGTTACCGCAGACGGCAGTCGGTTGTTAACAAAGATGCCCAAGGATAAGCGTATTCTTAACTGATGCCGGCTTTCTTTTAGGGGCTTTAAGGTTTTTGAAGATTATGTATCTCGGGAGGACAAGATGGATTTAAAAGAGGTGAAAAAGATACTAAAACTTTTACAGGGTACGGATATTGTTGAATTTGAACTTGAAGGAAAAAACGGAAGGGTGAGAATAAAAAAAGGGAGACAAAATACTGTGCAGCGTGTTGATGTCACTGAGTCAAAAACTGGCCATGGGGGAATTTTTATAGAAAAAGAAGAATTAAAGAGTAAGAACTTAACTACAATTACATCACCTATGGTTGGCACCTTTTACCGCTCTCCATCGCCTGACGCCCCGCCCTTTGTTGAAGAAGGTTCTATTGTGAGGAAAGACCAGCCGCTGTGCATTATAGAGGCCATGAAGATAATGAATGAAATTGAGTCGGAAAACGATGGAAAGATAGTATCAATTCTTGTGGAGAACGGCCAGTCTGTAGAGTATGGGGAGGCACTTTTTCTGCTTGAGCCTAAATAGTGTCTATCCGGAAACCCATATAGACACTAAATAGCCGTTTATGGAAGACACTAAATGTTTTATAAAGTACTTATTGCAAACAGAGGGGAGATAGCCCTCAGGATTATACGGGCATGTAAAGAGCTTGGCATAAGGACGGTTGTTGTTCATTCAACTGTTGACAGCAACGCCCTGCATGTGAGGCTGGCTGATGAGAAGGTCTGTATTGGGCCGCCTGAACCAAACAGGAGTTATCTCAATATTTCAAGCATACTTAGTGCCGCTGAAATAACGGATGCGGATGCGATCCATCCTGGTTACGGTTTTATGGCGGAAAATCCTGATTTTGCCGAAGCATGTGAAAAATGCGGCATAAGGTTTATAGGCCCTGAGGCTGAGATTATAAGGCTTATGGGAGATAAGCTCAAGGCGCGTAATATTGCCAAAAGTCTTGGTGTGCCTGTACTGCCTGGCAGTGAAAAAGGCATAAGTGATGAAAAGAATGCGTTATCTTTTGCCAATGAGATAGGTTTCCCTGTTATCATTAAGGCGTCCGGCGGCGGCGGCGGCAGGGGTATGAAGATAGTTCATTCTCCATCAAGTTTCTCCAATTCTTTCCATGCAGCAAAGGCTGAAACCGCTGCGGCATTTAATAATGATGAGGTATATATAGAGAAGTATTGTGAAAGCCCGAGACACGTAGAGGTACAAATAATGGCCGATAGGCACGGCAATACAATTCACCTTGGTGAACGGGAATGTTCCATACAGAGGAGGCATCAGAAGCTTTTGGAGGAATCCCCTTGCCCCGGACTTGATGATAAGACGAGAAAAGAATTGACCTCTGTGGCTGTAAAACTTGTAAAATCAATAAATTATACAAACGTTGGTACTGTCGAGTTTCTTTTGGATAAAGACGGCAATTTTTTCTTTATCGAGATGAATACAAGGATACAGGTGGAACACCCTGTTACAGAGATGGTCTCGGGGATCGATATGATAAAAAAGCAGCTTAAGTTGGCCAATGGTGAACGACTCAAGTATAAACAGAAGGACATAAAGTTTTCAGGTCACAGCATAGAGTGCAGGATAACGGCTGAGGACCCCAAACGGTTCGTGCCTTCACCGGGGCATATAAAAAACCTTCATATACCGGGCGGGCTTGGCGTAAGGGTTGATTCCGCCCTTCACAATTCCTGCACAGTAAGTTCTTATTATGACCCCCTTATAGCAAAGGTGATAACTCATGGCAGAGACAGGGAAGAGGCGTTATCGCGCATGTCAAGGGCATTGGAAGAGTTTATAATAGAAGGCATTTTTACAACAATACCGCTTTATAAAAATATACTTAACGATCATGATTTTTTGTCCGGCAGGATAGATGTGGAGTATCTTTCAAGATTTTTGTAAATGCCGCGGCTGCTGGATTTAAATTTATTTGCGATGTGCGGCAGACGATTATTTGGAGAAGATATTGGAAAATTGCAGATTACTTCTGTCATCTTTGTGTGATCCCTACGTAAATATGGCTCTGGATGAAACACTCTTGCTTTCCTGCGAGCGGGGGATGTCTCCTCCGACGCTCAGGTTTTATTCATGGTATCCATTCAGCGTAAGTGTTGGTTATTCAAAGGGTATCGAAGATATTATCGATGTTGAAGAAGCAAAAGAACTCCATGTGCCTGTAGTTAGAAGACCTACAGGGGGAGGGGCTCTTTTTCATTATGACGATATCTCATATGCGTTTGTTTTCGGTAGATATCAAGTCAAACTCTCAACGCCGCTTAAGACTTATGAGGTTTTGCACAAGGCCTTTGCGGACTCATTGGAGTGTATTGGGTTAAATGCATGTCTTAGAGAGAAAGACGATGTGTCTGCGGTTAGCGATCTTTGTTTTGCCTCTCATACACGTTCTGAACTGCTTATTGATGGAAAAAAGAGCATATGCAGCGCTCAGAGACGGCTTAAAAATACCTTTCTTCAGCACGGATCTATATTTTTGCATAAGCCTGCCGATAAATATCTTAGGGTTTTTAATGGGATAGAAGGAAAGGATTTTTTCAGCGAGATATTCTGGCTTGGTGAACATATTGATAGATATTCCCTTAAACGTCTTTTAAATGGATTTATTTATTCAATAAGTGGTATTTTAGATGTAAGTTTTTTTATTTCATCTCTTACTCCATTTGAGAGGAAGATTATGGAAGGTCTTTTGAAAGACAAATACCTTGACGAAAACCGGAATGTTATAGGTAAGGAGGGTTATTCGGAAATGTTTGTAAGTTTTTAAGGTTGCCGTTTATTGAGATATGGATAAGAACAAGATCATAATGAAGGCCCAGAGACTTGCTCAAAAGGGTTATATTGAAAAGGCGATAAGCGAGTATCAGAAGATACTCAATAGTGACAGGTCGGATATTATCGTACGTTTGAGACTCGGGGATCTCTATGCAAAAAAGGGTTATAATGAAGAGGCCATAAAGG
>JALXFI010000305.1 GCA_027069035.1 bacterium | reverse complement strand
GTTTTTAATCATATAAAAAACCATTTAAAGGAATCGCTACATATGAAGAAGGTATTACATATTGGTAAAGATGTCAAGGTCAATAAAAGCAAAGTGTCGCTTAAGAATTAAAAGTGAATGAATAAAAGTTATGAAAACGGCAAACTCCTTTTGAACCCCGATTTTGCCGTCCTTGCAATCGTAATAACATCAACAAACTCCGCCCCCGCCCTCTTTAATACCTTTGAGCATTCATTTACAGTAGCCCCTGTTGTCATGACATCATCGACAAGCAAAACCCTTTTCCCTTTTACATCACAAGGACGCACAACTCTGAATGTGCCTCTTACGTTTTTTATCCGTTCCTTTCGTGTCAGACCCACCTGCGGAAGTGAAATGGTTTTCTTTTTCAATGTCATGGGATAGACCCTGCCGGAACCATGCCGCACAAGCCGCCTTCCAAGAAGCAGAGACTGATTAAATCCGCGCTCCCTCAGACGTTTTTTGTGTATTGGAACAGGCAAAACGGCATCATAGGAGGAGATATCAATCTCGGTCATCAGCATCAAAGAGGCAAACGGAGAGGCAAGGGAGGTCTTGGAGTTATACTTAAACCTGTGGATCGCATCTAAAAGCAGCCCATCGTAAAGAGCAAATGACCTTGCCTTTCTGAAGTAAGGAGGTTTTACCATACACCATTTGCACCGGTGTTCAACAACCTCTTTAGAGACAAAAGGCTCTCCGCAGGATATACAATAAGGATGGTCAACCCTTAAAAAAGCGCTTATACAATCGCTGCAAAAACCCCTTTCACCGGCAGGATTTTCCTTGCAGACAGGACACAGGGCAGGGATTACCGTATCCAGCAATCCTTCAAAAAAACCGCCTATCGAGGCAGGAAAACCCTTAAAAAAATTAAAAGAATCAATGAGAATACGGTTCACCTTTTAGAATAGTGCAAGCCCTGTATATCTGTTCAAGCAGAAGAAGTCTTGTTATATCATGGGGAAAGGTAAGGCTTGAAAGCGATATCAAGGCATCTGCCCCCCTGGAGACCTCTATGGGAATACCGTAAGGCCCGCCAATGATAAAGTTTATCTTCTTTATATTCCGTAAAAGGAGGTTGTCAATAAAATCCGCAAAGCCCTGAGATGTATAGTTTTTCCCTCTTTCATCGAGCACAATATTGAAACCGCCTGAAAGATGCCTTGAAAGTTTTAATCCGTCGGCAGCCTTTAAAAAAAGCCTGCCTTTTGAATCTTTGGAAGGATCCTTTAATCCGATTATAGAAAAATCGGCGTATCTTCTTATCCTTTTTGTATATTCATCGATGCCTTCTTTAAGATACGATGACTTGAGTTTGCCGAAATACAAGAGTTTAAGTTGCAAAGAGTCTGCCTTCCACTTTCTTCACACCTTCATCATCCGGGTTAAATCTGTACCGAGGCACTTCGGGATATATGCCCTCTATATCATAAAAATATCTTATAGGTTCGTAGAATATGTGGAAAACTATATCATTATAATCCATAAGCGCCCAGTTCCCATCGCCGACACCTTCTATTCCAAAGGCTCTTATACCCTTTTTCTTCATCTCTTCCTCTATATATCGGGCTATTGCCTGAACCTGTATCACA
>JALXFI010000304.1 GCA_027069035.1 bacterium | reverse complement strand
CGTTAAGGCCGAGGATTAGCATAATTTCTTTTTAGAGTCTGGATTATAGAGCATGAATTAGGGAGTATGTGGTTCTGATAGATCGGGAATTAGCATGTAAATTTGAATAAGCAATTTATCTTAAAGGGTTACGCAGCTGTACTTTCCTCAAAAGATAAAATATCAACAGTCATTTTGCCCATTAGGTGGCCTTTGCTTTTGGTCAGACTTTCCAGTTCCTTATAGACTTTACTTGTCAGATATTTTTCTCCACACTGCTGACAGACACCAGATGGAACATTTTTAATAACCACCAAATTCTCACCCCAACGATAATCGATGGAAACTTGTTCCTGTACCACCTTGCCTTTACAAAAATAGCACTTATCAATCACAGTCAACCTCCTTTTTTTCTCGTTTTCCAATCTGCTTCCCATTCTTCCAATCCAGGTTCATAAGCAGTTATGATAAGGATTTCATCTTCTTCTAATTTACCACAAACAACATGTAAAGGTCTACCCCTGCTTGTAAAGCCCAGGATTAAACAGCTTGGACCTCGTGGGTCATCTGGATATGCTTCAATAATTGTCCCATTGCAGATAGCTTCTTCAATCTCTTTGGCTTCAATTTTTCTTAACCTTATTTTCTCGGTATGGGTAAAAGAAATGATATACTTACCGACTTTAATCTTTTCAAAAATCGTTTTAATATTCATCTTTACTTATACTTTAATAAAGTCTATTCAAAATAAAGATAGTTTTTAATAATATAGGCTTTGGGATTACGATTTATTGCAATATGCTCTACATCGGCAATATCAACGCCCGCCTCCTTCAGACAATACCTTACAGACTCAACAGGCAATCCCGCCCAATGCTTTATCCTGTTAAAACGCTCTTCTTCAACAGCGGCAACAAGCTTGCCGTCCGCAACGATGCAGGCGGAAGAATCACCGTGATATGTGTTAAGGCCGAGGATTAGCATTTGCCATTCAAAATCATGGATTATGTGGCTCTGATAATTCTTTTTTGATATGCTTTGACACAAAACTTAAAAACTCTTTTAAAGCTAAGGCCGGGTTATCAGATATGTGACTTGGTGCAACAATGTCTGATGTCAACAATCATTTCAAATCATGTAAAAGCTTTTCAAGCTCGTCTCTCTTAAATTCCAGGTGGTCTAATTTCTGGTAGTCGTTCCAGGAAGCTTTTTCTTCTATCTCTCCTTTTTTATATAACTCCTCGAATTCTTTAACAGACGATATCTTGTATTTTCCTGTAATCCTGAAAATCTCTGTCTTTATTTCTCTTAACTTTTTTCAAGAAAAATCTTTAGGCCCTCTTGAATGACTACATCCTTGGAAAGGCTAAACTCTTTAGCTATTATTTCGAGTGTTTTATTGGTTTCAACCTGCATTTCATGCCTTCATACCCTATAGCTTTTTATTGTATTACTTTAAACTATACCACACCTGCCGGCAATCCTGCCAATGTTTAAAACGCTATTCTTCAACATCAGAAACAACATAGTAAACAATTTACACGAAGCGTTTGTCAAGAGTGTAGACCTGACCCCGCTTACTCTATGATTTTCACTTGACGTTCATAGCGCAGTTCATATATTATGAACATAAAGTTTATAA
>JALXFI010000303.1 GCA_027069035.1 bacterium | reverse complement strand
ATACTCTCTTGCCTGCAAGGTGCCCAGAATTGCCGCATAGGTGGACGGCCTGCCGATACCCCTTTCTTCAAGTTCCTTTACAAGGGTGCTTTCGCTGTAGCGTGGGGGCGGCTGAGTGAAATGCTGTTGAGGGATTATGTCTTTAGCCTTTATGTTATCTTTCGCATTTAAAGGCGGCAGCGTTTCTTCATCTTTTGCCGACCTGCCTTCTTCCTTTTCCTCACTGTATAAAATCGTAAAACCCGGAAATACCATAATAGAACCGGTTGCCTGAAAGATATACTTAACGCTGCTTTTCCCATCTCCTTCAATGATTATCCTTGTCTGATCGAAGATCGCCTGTTTCATCTGGCAGGCAAGAAAACGATTCCATATAAGTACATATAATCTGTACTGGTCAGAAGTAAGAAACGGCTTGACGGCTTCAGGATGGCAGTCAAGACTTGCAGGCCTTATAGCTTCGTGGGCGTCCTGAGCTGTTTTTTTATTTTTGAAGACCCTTGGGCGTGAGGGCAGGAAATCCTCGCCGAATTTTGTCTTTATAAAACGTCTTGCCTCCTCCACGGCATAAGGTGACAGCCTTGTTGAGTCCGTTCTCATATAGGTTATAAGCCCTACAGACCCTTTTCCACCAAGCTCAACCCCTTCGTACAACTGCTGGGCTATCATCATTGTCTTTTTTACCGTAAACCTGAGTCTTCTTGATGCATCCTGCTGAAGGGTGCTTGTTATGAAAGGCGGGTAGGGATTCTTCTGCGTCTTCTTTTTCTCTATATCCGTAATGGAAAACCCCTGTCCCTTAAGGTCTTCTAAAACGGCATAGGCTTCATCTCTACTCTTCAGGGCTGCTTTTTTTTCGTTTATTTTAAAGAGTTTTGCCTTGAACGGAGGAGGAAGATGGCCTGAAAATTCCCCTGTTATGGTCCAGTATTCTTCAGATACAAAGGCCTTTATGGCCTTTTCTCTCTCACACAATATCCTTAATGCAACCGACTGCACCCTGCCTGCGCTAAGCCCCCGTTTCACTTTTTCCCACAAGATAGGACTTACCTTGTAACCCACAAGCCTGTCCAAAATACGACGGGCTATCTGTGCATCGTACTTCTTCTTGTCAAGGGGGAGCGGGTTTGCCATTGCCTCTTTAACGGCGTTTTTTGTAATTTCATGAAACAGAACCCTGTATACATGGCCACTCTTTCCATTTACCTCCTCGGCGATATGCCATGCAATGGCCTCTCCTTCTCTATCAGGGTCCTGGGCAAGGTATACATTGCCTCCTGATTTGTAAGCGGCTCTGGCTGCTTTTTTTAGTTCTGTTACTATCTTCTTCTTACCTTTAATAATTTCGTACTGGGGTTTGAAATCGTTTTCAAGATCAACACCAAGACGGCTTTTAGGCAGATCTTTAATGTGTCCAAAGGATGCCTTAACAAGATAACCGCTGCCTAAAAACTTGTTTATTGTTTTTGCCTTGGCAGGAGACTCAACTATAATGAGGGATTTTGACATATGATATTTTATCCAAGTTTGTGTTTAACTAATGCTATATGGATTTCCAGACGGACACTATTTAATGTCTATCGGTAAAAGACCTTATATCTTTAGATTTTCATGTCTCTTTTTTCGCAAAAAACTTGCCTGGATGCTGCCGCACAAGCCCCTTCATCTCAAGCGCTAAAAGAAGTGCCGATACAGCGGAAGGATCCAAGTTTTTCTCACTTATTATTTCATCGATGTGCTTGGGTCGTTCAAGACTCTTATATATATCCTCTTCATCCTTTTCCAAAGACACACTGGACATATTTAAATTTTTTTCAATAGGGTCTTTCCTTCTGTAATCCAATATCTCTTCCAACACATCTTCAACCTTTTCTACCAACTTTGCCCCTGATTTTATGAGCTTGTTTGTTCCCTGGCTTCTCAAGGATGTCACGGATCCGGGTATGGCAAAGACATCTCTCCCCTGTTCAAGCGCAAGCCTTGCCGTTATAAGTGAGCCACTTCTTAAAGATGCCTCTATAACAAGGACTCCGAGGGAGAGACCGCTTATTATCCTGTTCCGTCTTGGAAAGTTTCCTGTAAGCGGCGGGGTGGAGAACGGAAACTCTGACACAACCGCCCCTGTTTTTGCGATCTCTTTACATAACCTATCATTTTCCGGTGGATATACAACGTCTATACCGGAGCCAAGCACCGCTATAGTCTCTCCGCGTCCCTTTAGAGCGCCCCTGTGCGCATGAGAATCTATGCCTCTCGCCATACCGCTCACTATTACAACACCGCAGGAGGCAAGTTCCATGGATATCTTTTGGGCTATTCCAAGTCCGTATGGTGTAGATGCCCTGCTCCCGACTACAGCAACAGCCACTTTAGCGTTAAGCGTTAATCGGCCTTTTACATAGAGATACGGAGGAGGATCATATATTTCTTTTAATCGGCAGGGGTATTGTTTATTGTTTAACGTAATTACATCAACATCAGATCTTTTTACTCTATCAACCTCTTTTTCAACGGTCTCTACTTTATCAAATGCCTTGATGGCCTTAATCAGGCTGCTGTTCAAACCATCTATGTTTTTAAATTCTTTAACCGGAGCATCAAACACCTCCTTGGGTGTTCCAAAATGTTGGATGAGATTTTTATAGGTATTGCACCCAATGCCATGGATGTTGTTTAAGGCAATCCAGTAAAAAATATCGTTTTTTTTGTAATTCATAAGAGTATGCTTTGATGAGAAAGCCAAAGGCTGAGGCAATCATTGTCCACAAAACCTATCTCTGTTTTTTGAGCGTTGTTTGTAAGAGTGTCTTTTTAAGCGAAACAAGATATCTTACCGTCTTTGCTTAAACCTTTCTTTCTCCATCATTTGGAGACGGTTGTAACCTTATCACCTTTATATATCTCCTGTTTGCTGTCCATAATATATGCAGTCGAGGTTCTCTCTTCAGCCTCTACTACCACCATCTTACCAATACGTATGTAAGGCGGTATAAGTTCCTTCTGGTTCAATGGATTGTTTAAAGGCTTTGGTTTTCGGTAAACATTGAGAGTATTTCCGATATACAGCCCATCGCTGCTCCCTTTATCGATATAGACTACATCACCTCTTCCCAGCGGAACCTTGTTCTCTATAGTAGCCAATATTATTCCTTCAATCTTCTTTTGAGGTCCTTCTTTTAGAGTTACCCTTGATACAGGCGGCCTGTAAGGTGTAAGTTTTGCACCTTTAAATATTTCCTTGTAAGACTCACTTATTACCCCTAAGGACATATCCTCAAGTTCTTTTGTTACTGTCAAAACCCCTAATATCTCTATGCGATACCCCATCTTTTCTTTTGTCTCGGGGTGTATTATCTCTTCCTCAATGTTAAATATCGTGAGTTTATCACCCGCTTTGATCTTTCCTTTATCAAATAAACTTATATAGACCTCATCTCCCTTTCCAAGGATCAATTTCCCCTGTTTTGATTCCAATATGATTCCGCTTCCATTGTACCCGTCTGATGATATAAAACCGCTTTTTTTAAATTCCGCTGAAGCAATTGTTACCGCCTGTGGAACGCTCTCTTTTACCGGTATAACCGGCACCGGTTTTACTTTGACTACTTTTTTTTCTACCTTCTTTTTTTTAAGTTTAATGATCTTATTAACAGGCGGTTTTTCTCTTAAAGGTTGAAGCCTTATGGTTTCTCCGGGAAAGATTAAGTTTGGGTTTGTGATAAAGGGGTTTAACCTCCATATCTCACGCCATTTGGAAGGGTTTTTATTTGAGCTGTTTGAAATGTCCCAGAGAGTATCGCCCTTTTTAATGGTATATGTCTCCTCTGCGTGAGCATAATGGGCAGGAACCGTAAAGAAAAAAACCGCAACAAGAGGCAAGAGTAAAACCGATCGAATACCTTCTCTATCAGCATTTTTTTCATTCCGCAGTGGTGCGGTTTTTTCCTCATAGGCATTAATGCAATTTAGCTTTTCAAAGACTTTATTCTTCATCTGTTCTACCTCCCGAGCTCCATTAACTTATTTTTGCCGGTGTTTGCCGCATCGCTTGCAGGATATTCATCAATAAGTTTATCAAGAGCTTCTTTTGCCTTCGTCTTGTTACCAAGCTCTATATAACAAAGAGCCACTTTAAGCAACGCATCGGGCGCTTTATTTTCATTGTGGTAATCTCTTACGACCCTTTTAAACTGATTTAAGGCCATGAAATAGTCGTTTTCAGAATAATAGGTCTCTCCAAGCCAGTATATGGCATTATCGGCAAGATTATGTCTGGGAAAAGTCTTTATGAACTTATTAAAGGCTCTTCGGGCTCTGTTTTTTTTACCGGCCTTGTATAGAGTATAACCTATCTGATATAGTGTTTCGGGTTTACTTGCTCCCACCTCTTTTTCTGTTTTTTCATTCTCTAAGGCCTTGCCGGTTTTTAGGACTTCAGGCTTTTCGGGGGAGGGAACAACTTTAACCACCTTAAGTTCTTCTGGAGGCTCCACAGGTATGGCCATTGACTGCATTTCTTTGATATTTTTTGAGTTTGTATCAATCTTGTTTCCAAGAACAAAAAGTTTGTTATTTAACTCCTCGACCCTTACACTCAAATCAACTTGCGCCCTCTGGATGTTGTCTAACCGGTGTTTGAGGCTTTCTAATTCCTGCTTGCTTTGATTAGTATTTGCGCAACTGTACAAAATAAGACCAATAAAAATAAGAACAGAGTATCTTGAAAATTTTTTTAGTCTCTTGTAAAAAATAACCGTCATGTTAAGAATACCAACTTAATAATAGACTTTAAACTGAAAATAAT
>JALXFI010000302.1 GCA_027069035.1 bacterium | reverse complement strand
CGCAGAGAGGCCTTTGACAGGGCAAAGATAATGGCGGGGATGCAAAGGGCATGTGAAAAAAGGCCTGTTAGTATTAATGATATCGATGCCGTTGTTGACAGGATAGAGAAGAAGATACAGGGGATTGGAGAAAAGGAAATACTCTCTAAGATGATAGGAGAGGTGGTGATGGATGCCTTAAGGGAACTGGACGAGGTTGCGTATGTGCGGTTTGCTTCGGTTTACAGAGAGTTTAAAGACATAAACGAGTTTATGGATGAGTTAAGAGGGTTGTTGGATAAGCGTGGTTAACAGGGTGGATACAGATAAAAGATTTATGAAGATGGCTTTTACGCTTGCCAAAAAAGGCCTTGGGAGCACAAGCCCAAATCCGCTTGTGGGCGCTGTGATAGTCAAAGACGGCAATGTAATTGGCAGCGGTTATCACGAAAGAGCGGGTAGCGCACATGCTGAGATAAATGCCTTAAGAGATGCGGGAGGCGATACGGCCGGCGCTACTTTATATATCAATCTTGAGCCTTGTAATCATTATGGAAAGACCCCTCCATGTACGCCTGAGATTATAAAAAGTAAAATTTCGAGGGTTGTGATAGGGATGGAAGACCCCAATCCGGTTGTAAGCGGCAGGGGGATAAAAAGGCTTAGAGACGCCGGTATTGAAGTATCTGTTAGAATTATGAAAGATGAATCCATACGGCTTAACGAGGCTTATGTAAAATTTATAACCACAAAAACCCCTTTTGTTACGTTGAAGATCGCCTCTACCCTTGACGGCAAGACTGCAGATGCTTCGGGCAATTCCAAATGGATAACAGGCGAGAGTTCCCGCAGGATGGTGCACAGGATAAGGTCGTGGGTTGATGCTGTCCTTGTCGGAGTAGGTACTGTTAAAAGGGACGACCCGCTTCTTACCGTACGTAATGTAAAAGGCACGAACCCTCACAGAATTGTTGTTGACAGCAGGCTTAGCATACCGCTTAATTCAAGTATAATTAAAAGGGTTAAGGATACGGATACGATCATTGCCACAACATACAAGGCGCCGGTAAAAAGGGTTGAAGAGGTAAGAAAAAAGGGCGTTGAACTTGTTTTCCTGCCATATAAGGAGAACGGAGTTGATCTCAACGGTTTGATGGAGGAGCTTGGTGAAAGGGATATCTCAAGCCTGCTTATCGAAGGTGGCACACGTCTTGCGACTTCCGCCTTGAGGCAGGGGATTGTAGATAAACTGCTTTTCTTTTTTGCACCAAAGGTTCTTGGCGGAGTTGATTCATATCCCATATTTCGGGATATTGGCATAAGTGAATTAAAAGATTCAATCGTCTTAAAGAAGATGAATGTAAGAAAATTTGGCGGGGATATACTGGTTGAGAGTTATCTGAATGATCTTCAGCCCAAATCCCGCTATTGCGGGATTTGAAATTGGCAATACATCCTTGACTGCTGTGTTCTCGGCGATTTTCTTTTTCACCGCACCGGTTATGTACGCCTCAAAAGAAAAATCGCCCGCGGCCTTGCATTTAAAGTGTCTTGCCAATTTACCCGGAAACCTATCTCTGTTTTTGAGTTCGGTCTGAAACATCTTAACAGGTTATAATTGTTATGTTTACAGGTATCGTGCAAGGTTTGGGA
>JALXFI010000301.1 GCA_027069035.1 bacterium | reverse complement strand
ACGGAAGAATTGCTAAAAGAAGATATCGGCGGCACACAAAGTTACTATAAGGTGGATGGCAAGCCCCTGGGCGAGAAAAATCCCAAGTGGCTGCAGGATGATTATGTAAAATTTTTACGTTTCGCCCAGTGGAAAATCCAGACGTCGGGTTACGGCATTGTCGGCATGATTACAAATCACAGTTATCTGGACAACCCGACTTTTCGCGGTATGCGCCAGAGTCTGATGGAAACCTTTGAAGAGATTTACATTCTTGACTTACACGGTAACAGCCTGAAAAAGGAAACTACACCTGATGGCGGCAAGGATGAAAACGTCTTTGACATCCGCCAGGGAGTGGCGATTGCGTTGTTTGTGAAGAATAAAAGACCACATGAACCACACGTCTTTCATGCGGATTTGTACGGTTTGCGCGAAGAAAAATATAAATGGCTGGAGGAAAATGATTTCTCAAAAGAAAATTACGAACAAATTGAACCACAGAGTCCGTATTACTTTTTGGTAAAAAGAGATACTGATAAGATAAAAAGGTATTTACAATGGGAGAAAATCAATGAGATTTTTCCTGTAAATAGTGTAGGGATTGTAACATCACGTGATGAATTTGTAATCAATTATGAAAGATACCAACTCAAAAATAGGATTCTTCAATTCATTAATCTATCTCAACCAGACGAAATTATCGCACAGGCTTTTAAACTAAGAGATAAATCCAACTGGAAGATTAAAGACGCTCGGCAAAACATATCAAAAGTCAGTAACCTGGATGCCTATATCAAAGAGATATTATACCGACCATTTGATAAGCGCTACATATTTTACCATCAATCTTTAATTGAGCGTATGCGCTACGAAGTCATGTGTCACATGCTGGAAGAGAATATTGGTATCGTTACACGAAGACAGCAATTATTAGATAGGTCTTGTAACTATTTTTATATTAGTGAAAATATAATTTCAGATGGTTTAATTCGTTCAGATAATAAAGGCTCTGAATCAATATTCCCTTTATACATTTACCCTGATCCATCAAAAAAGAATCCGATACGCGGCTCTACAATAATGATGGTCTTTGATAAAAGAGAAACTTATGGTAGAAAACCCAACATCTCTCCAAAAATCTTTGAAAAATTGGAAGCAGCTTTTGGCAGACCGCCTTCACCGGAAGAGATTCTCTTTTACATCTATGGTGTATTTTACAGCAACATCTACCGCCAAACCTACGCCGAGTTTTTAAGGATAGATTTCCCGCGTATGCCGTTTACCGCCAAATACGACCTATTCAAAAAAATGGGCAAACTTGGCAAAGAACTGGCGGATTTGCATCTATTGAAAAGCCCGGCACTGGATAATCCTATTGCCAAATATCAGGGCAGCGGCACAAACGACCGAATTGAAAAAATCACCTACAAAGAAGACAAACAACGCATTTACATCAACAATGAAAAATATTTTGAAGGCATTGCGCCGGAAATATGGAATTATCACATCGGAGGTTATCAGGTTTCACAAAAATATCTAAAAGATCGCAAAGGCAGAATTATGGACAATGCACCGCATTATTGTCGTATCGTTACTTCCTTAAGCAAAACTATAAAAATTCAAAAAAAGATAGATGAATTATATCCGGAAATAGAAAGGGAGCTTATTGATTTTTAATACTAAGAAAAGAATAAATTTCACCTGAAAATAGGATTCAAGGATTCGAGAGTTCAAGTGGATATACTGCAACCCTTGACCCCTTCACCCCTTGTATCATTCTATTATTTTCATCCACATTTATGCCGAAAATTCGGCATGAATGTTTCATTCCCTTTTGTGTCGAAGGCGAAAGGCTTATTATGAAAGCTCAATCATGATACTTACCAAAGAAGTTAAAGAGGCTTACAGATTCCTATCGGAAAAAATAGATTCAAAGCCGGAGGTCGGCGTAATTCTTGGAAGCGGTATGGATGAGTTAGAGCCTCATCTCAAAATATCTAAATCCATTGCCTACAAAAACATACCCCATTTCTTCGTCTCATCCGTTGAAGGACACAGGAATACACTGCTTACAGGAAAGATGTCGGGAAAGGAGGTTCTTGTCCTTTCCGGAAGGGCGCACTTCTATGAAGGATTCGAGCCGGAGGTTATAACCTTTCCCATACGGGTCATAAGGGCGCTTGGCATAGACAGGATTATAATAACATCTGCTGCGGGCGGGATAAAAAAGACTCTTGAAGTCGGAGACATACTCTTTGTAAATGATCACATAAATCTTACAGGGATAAACCCACTTAGGGGCATTAAAGGAAATGTGTTCGTTGATATGACAAGGTGTTATGAGACCTCTCTATTAAGCAGGCTAAAGAAAGACGCCGACAACCTCGATGTGCCTTTAAAAGAAGGCATCATTGCAGCGGTACATGGGCCGAGCTATGAAACACCGGCCGAGATACGCATGCTTAAAACCATTGGGGCGGATGCGGTATCCATGTCATCCGTACCTGAGGTTATAATGGCAAAATATCTTGGTATGAGAGTCATAATGTTTTCCTTAATTACCAACACCGTAAATACCAGTGGGATAAGTCACGGGGAGGTAGTAAGTGTGGCAAAGAAAAAGGCAGAAAACATGTACACTATTATAAAAAAGACGGTTGAAATCTTCTGAATACGGATATTAAGATACTGGAGGCAATAAGTTATTATGAAAAGAGGACTTGTAATAGTTCTTACAGGAAATGGAAAAGGGAAGACCTCTTCAGCGCTCGGCATGGCGCTGAGGGCATCAGGCCACGGCATGAAGACCTCTATCATCCAGTTTATCAAGAAAGGCACAGATATAGGCGAAGCAGAAGGTATAAAAAAACTCTCTCCCTATGTAGAACTCATCTCAGGAGGCAGGGGTTTTGTCGGCCACAACAGTGATGAAACCAGGCAAAAACCACATATAGAGGCGGCAGAGAATACACTGAAAGTGGCAATAGAAAAGATAACATCCGGAATATACGATATAGTAGTGCTTGATGAAATAAATAATGCGGTAGATAAAAAGCTTATTAGGATAGAAGACCTGATTAAACTTATAAAAGAAAAACCCCCTGAGTTGCACCTTATCATTACAGGGAGGAATGTTGACCCTGCCGTCATAAGGTACGCAGATATGGTTACGGAGATGCTTAATATAAAACATCCCTATAACAATGGCATACCGGCTCAAAAAGGGATAGATTATTAATAAAATAGGGACATTTTTATCGGTTAAAGTTTTTATATATTATTGCCGAATAAGATATATCAGATATTTTATAAAAGATCATGGAGGTGGGAGATGTATGCATCGTTTAAGAAAGATAGGGGCTTTACGCTGATTGAGATCGTTGTGGTCATAGCCGTTGTCGCCCTCCTTGCAGGGATACTTGTGCCGCTTATAAGCAAGAACATAGAAGATTCCAAGGCGGCCCGTGCCAAGAATGAGGTTGTTGTTATTGCAGGGGCGATAGCAAGTCTCTATAAGGATGTCGGCAACTGGCCGTCTACCGATGAGGACGGTCCCACCTGGAAACCGGGGGTGGACAGGGTATTTACCGATCCGAATCATGTCATTACTGCAGTTGCATCCGGCGCCGGTAGAGGGGCAAGGAACTGGGGAAGGATGACTTACTACAAGCCCCTTTCGGATTACCTCTACTACAATAACCCTGACGGCGACACGGGTTCTTCCAATCAGAACGAGGCCAACCAGGATTATCCGACAAGTGGGGATTATAAATGGAATGGTCCGTATATCGACAGACCGACTATTGTCGACCCGTGGGGAAATTCATACGTTATCAATGCCCGATATTTTCCCGGCAATCCGCGCTATAAAAGGTCTGTAAAACACAGGGTCTATGTCTTATCTGCAGGGCCTAACAGGGCATGGGACACCCCATTTGCCGATAACACAGGCGACGGAAATGATGACATTCAGGGGGACGATATTGGCATAACAGTTACCGTCAGATGAATACACGTTCAATCTATCTTTCCCACCCCACAGAATAAGAGAGGATTTTGCTGATGGCTTCAAAAAAAAGAAAACCGCTTGGCGAGAAGCTTATCGAGGCAGGTCTTCTAAGCCAAGAACAGCTACAGGTGGCGCTTGAAGAACAGAAACGCACGGGACAACTTTTAGGCGAGATACTTGTTGGGCTTAAATTCGTTTTGCCTAATGAGATTGCCATGGTTGTGGCGCATGAATCGGGTGAAGAGCTTGAATCCATCTCTTCGAGGACTATATCGGACAGGGTGCTTAAGCTTATTCCCGATTCGGTTGTTATGGAGGAGCGTGTTATACCGATTGAACGCAATGGAAACTGCCTTACCCTTGCTATGGTGGATCCCTTTAATGTTGTCGCTATAGATAAGATACAGGGAATTACCGGCCTTGAGATAAAGGTAAGCGCTATTACGGAAAAGGATTTTTATGAGGCGTTTGAAAGGTTTTACGGAGATGTAAAGTCAACGGATGACAAGCTTGAGAAGGTCATAAATGAGGCCGACCACAGGTTACTGATTGATTTGACCTCGGAGGGGGATGCCCCTGTAGCGCGTCTTGTAAACCAGATAATAGAAACGGGGATCAGAAAGAATGCCACGGATATACATATCGAGCCTGAGGAGAATATTGTAAGGATTCGTTATCGCATAGACGGCATACTCAGGTCGGGGGTTTCCATTCCAAAAAACATCCAGTCCTCCCTTGACTCCCGCATAAAGATAATGGCTGAGATGAATATATCTGAAAGGAGGATCCCTCAGGACGGCAGAATAGGTTTTAAGATGTCAGGCAGGGACATAGACCTCAGGGTCTCCACCAT
>JALXFI010000300.1 GCA_027069035.1 bacterium | reverse complement strand
CCAAAAACAGAGATAGGTTTTTGGGTAAATTGGCAAGACGCTTTAAATGCAAGGCCGCAGGCGATTTTTCTTTTGAGGCGTACATAACCTCTGCGGTGAGAAAGAAAATCGCCGAGAACACAGCAGTTAAAGATGTATTGCCAATTTCAAATCCCGCTATCGCGGGATTTTGGGTCTTACACCATTATACCACAAAACCATCTATTAATAGTATAATCACAAAACGTGTTTTGTAAAGATGTTCAAAACCCGCCGCTATATCGGGATTTGGGAGACAGACTAAGAAGATGCCTCATAGCATCGCCAACCCTTTTTACATCAACACCTGTGCTTACACAATAACCCTTCGGTCTTTTATTTATTATGCCTATTACGGGAAGCGGATAGGCATCCTGAATGCCTGATGCAAGGTCCCTTTCACATGCAACCGCTACAATAGCCTCAGGTCTTTTCTCCTTTACAATCCTCCGCGCCATAGTGCCGCCGCTTGAGACAAACATCTTGATATTAAACTCCTTTGCAAGTTCTCTAAGGGACTTAATCTCACACTTTCCGCACATAAGACAGTTTTCTATATCAAGGGTTACCTTTATTTTGCAGTCTATATCCTGAATACAGTGCGGCATAAGAATAAGTATGCGTTCCGGATTAAATCCGTGTCTTTGCCCCATTACAAGCTGATTATTTATATCTATGAATGTCTCATGGATTCTTGCTTTTGGTATCCTGAGAGCGCCCCCTATAAACGTCATAAGAGGGAAAAATAACTTTATAAAAAGACCTCTAAGCCTGAAAGAAGGCAGAACATCCTTTCCCCTTATAATAGTAATCGTTATGAGTATAAAACCTACAAAAACAAATGCTATCGAACCCACAAATATTACCGCTGCAATCACCGGCAGCAGAGGGTGTATATTTTTAAGACCTACCGTAGGCACCCACCACAATAAAGTTAAAGCCGCAAATATGAAGGCAGCGGACAGAAAAAGAAGAAAAATGAAAAATCCCTTTTTAGGCCTGTAAGAGTCCGTATCAATTCCTACGGATTTTAACCCTTCTGTGCTGCGGTCTGAATTTAGAAGCTTATCCTCGTTCAAACCCTTCTCCTGCCTCTATCTTAAAACCCTGAATAAAGTCACTCACTTCCATAGGCCTTTTGCCTTCTGTCTGAAGTGTTAAAACCCTTAATATCCCCTTGCCCGTTGAAACATTAATGCCCTCTCCCGAAACATGTTCTATAGTGCCGGCATTTAACCCTGTGTCCCTATCCAGCGATACCGCCCTTAATATTTTTATCCTTTTGCCTTTATAAAAGGTATAAGCGCCTGGCCACGGGTTCATGCCCCGTATAAAATTACTTATCTTTTCCGCATCGTTTTCCCATAAAATCTCTCCATCCTTTTTTTTAAGCAACGGCGCATAGGTTGCCTTTGAATGATCCTGCGGCACGGCATTGAGTTTGCCGCACTTTAGAAGTGCGAGTGTCTCCTTAAGGGTTCGGGCTCCAAGAATGGATAGTTTATTATAGAGTGTCCCCGCGTCATCCCCGTCTTCTATAGGAATGCTTTCCTGCAAAAGCATATCCCCCGTATCCATACCCTTGTCCATCTGTATAGTTGTTATTCCGGTTATCTTTTCCCCACGTATGATCGCCCGGTTTATAGGGGCGGCCCCCCGATATTTAGGAAGCAAAGATGCATGAACATTTATACATCCAAACTGCGGCAGATGTAAGATGCTTTCGGGCAGTATATTGCCATATGATACAACTACAATAATATCAGGGTTTAACCTTTTTAACTCTCCAAGAAAATCCTGTCCCTTTATCCCCTCGGGCTGAAATACCGGTATATCATTATCTAAAGCAAGAGTTTTTACCGGAGGAGGAGACATAACCCTGCCCCTTCCCTTGGGTCTGTCCGGCTGCGTCACAACGCAGATGACATCTTCTTCAAGTATAAGGTGTCTGAGTGACGGCACTGCAAACTCAGGCGTGCCCATAAATACTGTTTTAAGTCTTCTTTTACTCTTCACGTTTCTTCTTCAATTTTCTTAAAAAGATATCCCTTTTTAGCCTGCTTAAACGATCTATAAAAAGTTTGCCGTTTAAATGATCCACCTCGTGCTGAAGGGCTATTGCAAGCAGACCCTCGGCGCTTATGACAAACTCTTCTCCTTCCCTGTTGATCGCCTTTACCGTCACCCTTTCATAGCGGGGAACCTCGGCGGTAAGGCCTGGCACGCTCAAACACCCCTCTTCGTATGAGGTTTTGCCTTCCTTCTCAATAATCTCAGGGTTAATAAGGACGAGCAGGTTTTTCCCCCTCTCATATTTTTCCTCATCCGGGACATCAAGGACGGAAAGCCTTAACGACCTGCCCACTTGCGGGGCCGCAAGACCGATACCTTTAGCCGCATACATCGTCTCCGTCATTTCGTCTATCAGAATACAAAGTTTGTTATCAACGTTCTTTACATCCAGCGAATTCCTTTTCAACACAGGGGCAGGGTATTTAACAATATCAATTACTCCCATAACGTTCCGTCTCCGATTTGATTCTCAATAACCATATGCAGGAAAACCCTATATCTCAATAATAAGCGGGAAGATCATCGGCCTTCTTTTAATGGCCTTATTAAAAAACCTCCTCAAGCTTCTTCTTATCTCCCCTTTTATCTCAAGCCACTCTGTTTTTGCCTCAATGCTGATACTTTCAAAGGTGTCAAGCACAACCTGCCTTGCCTCGTTTAAGAGTTCCTCACTATCCTCTTCAAAGACAAATCCCCTTGAGAGTATCTCCGGTCCGTAAAGTATCTCTCCGGTCTTTTCGTTTATAACCAGAATGGAAACAACTATGCCCTCTGTTGAAAGATGTCTTCTGTCCTTTAGAACCAGATTGCCTACATCGCCAACACCCTTTCCATCGACAAATACCTTGCCTGACGGAATCTTGCCGCAAATACCGGATATGGATTCGGAAAACTCGACCACATCTCCGTCTTCGGCAATAATTATTCTTTCCTCATCTATACCGACCTCGGATGCCAATCGTGCATGCATAACAAGGTGACGGTACTCGCCATGGATAGGTACAAAAAACTTAGGTCTGACAATGTTGAGCATTATCTTAAGTTCTTCCTGACTGGCATGTCCGGAGACGTGTATCTCCGAGACCTTCTCATAAAATACATCGGCTCCTCTCCTGTATAGATGGTTTATCAGGGTTGATATCGTTTTCTCGTGTCCTGGGATAAACTTGGCGGAAAGTATCACGGCATCTCCCTTTGTAATACTTATCTGTTTATGTTCATCAACCGCTATCCTGGCAAGCGCAGACATCGGCTCTCCCTGACTGCCTGTGGTAAGGATCGTAACCTTGTCCAACGGCAGATTTTCAATCTTCTTGATATCATAGATAAGGCCTTCAGGGATATCAAGATAACCCAGTTCTTCGGCTATCCTTATATTTGAGACCATGCTTCTTCCGTTTAAGACAAGCTTTCTGCCAGATGCATGTGTGATATCTATAATCTGACGAATCCTGTTAATATTGGAAGAAAAAGACGCCACAATTATCCTTCCGGCAGAGCGCCTGAATATCTCTTCAAGCGCTGCGCCGACGTCTCTTTCGGAGAGTGTAAATCCCTCTTTTTCAACATTGGTTGAATCAGAAAGAAGAGCCAGCACACCCTTTTCGCCATACTTTGCAAAACTGCCGTAATCGGTCAATTCCCCGTCAACCGGTGTCTGATCAAGTTTAAAATCCCCTGTATGCACAATAACGCCCACAGGGGTTGTTATGGCAAGGCCGACCCCGTCAACGATACTGTGGCTTACCCTTAAAAATTCTATACTAAACGCCCCCAGAACAATAGAGTCCTTTGCCTCTATCTCTTTAAATTCGACAACCTCATCAAGCTTATGCTCTTTAAGCCTCTCTTTAATAAAACCAAGGCTAAGCGGCGTTCCATAGACCGGCGCAGGTATATCCTTCAATACAAAGGGAAGCCCGCCGATATGGTCTTCATGCCCATGTGTTATTATATAGGCAATCACTCTGTCCTTCTTATCCGCTAAATAACTTACATCGGGTATGACATAATCCACCCCGAGCATATGGTCTTCGGGAAACATAAGGCCGCAGTCAACAACAATGATATCGTCTCCATACTCAAATACCATCATATTGAGCCCTATCTCGCCAAGCCCGCCGAGTGGGATAACCTTAAGATTCTCTACGGCCATATCCGGTTTCTCCATAGGGTTGACTATTTAAATCTTCTGACATGCGATCAAACCTTTCCTTTATAATACCGCGCACCTTTTCCATAAATGCCCTGATATCCTTTTCTGAAATGTCCGATGTTTCAAAAGGACGCCCGACACATACCCTGACCCTTGCAGGCGCTATCCACGGGAGTCCCCTTCTTGTAATCCTATCTGTGCCAATCACGGTCACAGGTGTTACGGGAAAACCCGTTCTTACGGCAAGGAGAAAACCTCCCCGTTTAAACGATTTAACACCCTCCCCCCTGCTCCGCGTGCCTTCCGGAAATATAAGTATCGAAAAACCCTCTTCAAGCTTTTTACCGGCGCTTTCAAGGTCTTTAAATGCCCTCTTCAGGCTGTTTCTATCCATACTCACATAGCCGGCAAGCTTCATTGCCCATCCAAATAAGGGGATTTTAAAGACCTCTTTTTTAGATACCCAGCGAAACTGAAGAGGAAGATATGCATGCAATACCAGAATATCAAAGGCGCTCTGATGATTGGCGACTATGACCTGAGAAGCATCTTTAAGCAGGTTCTCTATTCCCTCTCTTTCCACAACAACACCGCTTAAGAAGAGGATTGTCCTT
>JALXFI010000299.1 GCA_027069035.1 bacterium | reverse complement strand
ACAGAGACCCTTAGCGATGAGGATTCTAAACGCATTATTGAAATATTGAAGCCTTTTGCAAAGGATGTATATCAGGGTTTTTATGAAAGCCCATCTGGTATTATAGAGGAAAAATCTCTTTATTATAATCCTGTTTTGAAGCAAACTCGTCTTTTTAAATCCTTTGTCCCTTATCTGCTCCGCAATGAAAAAAGATTTTAACTGGTTGCCTTTGCCTCTTAGGGAGAATGTCCGAAAGTCTCTTGAAGCGAGAATGCCAAGGGGGAGGGGAAAACTTTTTTTTCGCAATATCCCGAAACATCTCGGTTCTTCAATGGTTAACGGAAAAATCCATATAGTGTTTGTGTCTTATTATCCGGCGTCTTCAGTTATGAAAAAAAGTGCGGTTATCAGAGAGTCGGGAAGGTATTATACTACGATTCTTGCCTGCTGTATCAGGGAGGATATGGAACCTTACAGGTTCTTTGATGAGGTCTACGAGGTTGAAGATTACAAGGAACTTTTTCGGATATTACGTGGAAGCAGACCATGGGCATTCAGTGTTTTTATGTATCCTTGGCTTCCTGCCGTACTCGCAATTGAAGCAAGGGAGGCATCGGGGGTGAAGGTTGTAATAGATATTAATGATGCTTATTTTTTTATTGATAGAGACAGAGAATCGATTGAGTGTCTTTTTGAGAAGGAGATACTCAATAACGCGGATGTTATCATTCACAAGATGCCTCATGAAGCGGTTTGTGAAATGCGCAGTAAGTGGGGGTTCAAGGCTGAAGACTTTCAGATACAGAGTCTGCCGTTAAAACAGTTGTTCCAAAAGGGCAGCAAGCTCAATGGAAATGGACAAATAAAGCTGGTGCTTGCAGGCGGAATCATACCATATAATATAGCAGTAACAAGGGGATACAGGAATAATATACTCGATCCGCTTGTCTGCTCTCTGTCGGGGAGTAACACATCTCTTTCTGTATTTGTTAATCAAAATGCAAGAAACATGTATTGGAATGAGCACAGGCACTATTTTGAACTTGCAGAAAGGTATTCGTGGTTTGGATTTGAAAAAGGTGTTCCTTTTTTTGAATTGCCTCAAAAAATATCTAAGTATCACTATGGTATTTTTCACGAAAACTACTATGAGGCGTCGTTTTATTACAAACACTTTAAATACAATGTTGCGACCAAGATATTCAGTTACCTTGAGGCAGGGCTTCCTATAATTGTTCACGACAAGGCGGACTACATGCGGGACATTGTTAAGGAGCACCGCATAGGATTGATTTACAGTATTGATAAACTCGAAGATATTCCGTATCTTGTATTGAAGGCTGACCATGAACAGTTAAGGGCAAATGTTGAGAGGTTCAGAGATGAGAACAATATGGCGTCAAACCTTACCCTTCTTGAAAAGATTTTCAAATGAACCGGAACCTTTTTAATAGATACACTAATCAATGAGCAGAATATTTCCCGACATATCCACCCCTTCCAATGTGGATGTAGAGATTACAACGCTTTGTAATGAAAAATGCAGGCACTGCTACAATTTCTGGAGACAGGATGATGCACCCAAGCATACGATTATGTCTCGTGAGACTGCTGATAGGGTGATTGATGAAATAATAGCAAACAGGGTTTTTCATGTTGTTCTTACAGGTGGGGAATGTCTGACAAACTATGGAGTTCTTACCCATTTTATGAAACGGTTACATAAAAACAATGTTTCATTCAGCATGAACAGTAATCTGCTACTTGCAACCCAGGAAAAGATGGATGAACTTGCTTCACTCGGATTGCCCCATATCCTGACGTCGCTAAATTCTTATATCCCTGAAGTAAATGACAAAATGGTCTCAAGGGAAGGCGCTTTTGATAAGGTTAATAGAGGCATTGCTTATGCAGTGCAAGCCGGTATCAGAGTGAGCGTTAATATGATAACAACGCAGCTTAATAAGAACCATGTTTATGATACAGGACTTTTGCTTGCAGACCTTGGCGTTACCAATATGTTTACTACCCGAATGGTTCCATGCACTATCGCGGATCCTGAGTTGGACAGGGAACTTCAACTAAGCCCTGGCGAACAAAAAACCTTAATACTTGATGAGGCAATACGAGTAAAAGAATCAACCGGAATAAATATCGGTTCGCTTATCCAGTATCCGGTGTGTTTCCTTGGAGACGTAGAGAAATATAGAGATTATGTAGGGCGAGGATGTCCTGCCGGCAGAAAGATGCTCTGTCTGAATGCAGACGGAACTACGCAGGCATGTCTGCATGAAAGCAGAGGTTATGGTAACATTTTCAGAGATGGTCTTAAAAAATGCTGGGAAAACATGAAGATGTGGCGTGATGACTCTCTATTGCCGGTTCAGTGCATGGGGTGCGATTGGATCGAGTTGTGTGAGGGAGCGTGCAGGGTCTACACAAACAATCTGAATGAACTTGATTTTCTTGCTACCGATAACAAAAACCTGCCTTCACCCGATATCCTTGATAATGGTTATGCGGAACTTTTGATGGAGAAGGTGTTTTATGTTCCAAAGAGGTTGCGCTGGCGGAAAGAGGATGGGTTTTACCTTGTTTCTGTCAGAGGGGCAAGTGTGTACGATGTGAAAGATGAAATTGCACATTTTCTCCAGCTCTGTCAAAAAGAGTGCACGAGTTTTGGTATCAGTGAGTTTCCAGGCAGCGAAGAAGAACTTTCATCCCTTATAAAATACTGGATTGTTGAAACAACGGACAAAAGTACTCTTGAGCCTGTGTCAACCGGATTAGCAAGGAGGTCTTCTCTTTAGAAAAACAACAGGTGTTACCGACTGATGAACATTTAATTCAATGAATTTTATAGAAATTAATGAAAGGAAGATAGGGGCCGGATATCCGCCTCTTGTGATTGCTGAGATAGGGATCAATCACGAAGGAGACTTTGGCAAGGCATTAAAGATGGTTGAAGATGCTTATATGGCAGGCTGTGAGTGTGTAAAATTTCAATGCCATGTGATTGAAGATGAAATGGTGCCGGCTGCCAGACATATTGTCCCGGAAAATGCTTCAGAGAGTATATGGGAAATAATGGCTCGCTGTTCATTATCGTATGATCAGGATAGACAACTAAAGGCAATTGTAGAAGATTATGGAATGATCTATCTCTCAACACCTTTCTCTCGGTCTGCAGCTATACGGTTGGAGAGTATGGGGGTTGCAGCCTACAAAATCGGTTCGGGCGAGTGCAATAATTATCCACTTATCAAACACATAGCGCAGTATGGGAAACCGGTTATCTTAAGTACCGGAATGAACGGGCTGAATTCCATCCGAAAAGCCGTAAATATATTAAGAGATTACAATATTCCCTATGCGTTGATGCACTGTGCATCCATATATCCGACACCTGATGAAAAAGTGCGCCTTGGAGCTTTGGATATTCTGCACAGAGAGTTCCCTGATGCAGTGCTGGGTTTAAGCGATCACTCTATAACAATTTACCCCTGTCTTGGCGCTGTATCTCTTGGTGTATCAATCCTTGAAAGACATTTTACATCTGATAAATCATGGCCAGGTCCCGATATCCCCATATCAATGGATCCGCAGGAACTTAAGAAACTTATCGACGGAAGCAGAATTATATATGCATCTATGGGTGGAACAAAGGATGTTCTTCCGGAAGAAAAACCGACAATGGATTTTGCATATGCCTCTGTTGTTACTTTGAGAAATATTAGCAAAGGAGAAGTGTTTACAGAGGAGAACATCTGGGTTAAAAGACCGGGGACAGGAACCATCAAAGCGGAAGATTATGAAAAACTTTTGGGTTTGAAAGCGGCAAGGGACATCTCTCAGGATATACTGTTAAGCTGGAATGATGTGGATTCCGAAGATGTTTATTCAGAGCAGAGAAGACTTTTGGACGAATCAAGGGCATTTAATGCGCAGATCAGAGAACGGATAGACAACGGTTATACACCGGATATCAGGTATGGCAAGAGAAACGAATGGTTTCGGAATAATTTCTGGCGCGATCTCGTCTATATACGGAAGGTCTTAAATAAAATCATCAGGAGGCTTTCGGATGAATTTAATAAACACCTTGGTGAACATGCCAGCATTATTGACATTGGCTGTGGTCCTGGATATCATTCTCTTGAATTGTCCCGGTATGGTTTTAATGTAACCGGTATCGATCTGTCTTCGGAGTCTATAGATATTGCCCGTGAGTATGCACATAATAATCCTGAGCCACCAAAGCCGAATTCTCTACAATATATTGCCGGCGATATCTTGTCTTTAGAGTTGGAAAGGCAGTTTGACGCTGCATGTTTTTTCTTTTCTCTACACCACTTTCCAACCCCCTCAAGGATACTTGAGCGGGTGAGCAAGATAGTGAGACCAGGGGGATTGCTATTTGCCGTTGAACCTGCAAGAGAGAATTTTGGAGAGCAAGAAGCCATTATAGCATTTCTTGTGCGTTTACTTTTGTCACAATGTGGCAATTATTTCAAAGAAGTTAAACTGCCTGAAACAAAAGTTGAGTTTAATAAAGTAATTGAAAAGACAGTCAGGGAATTCAGAAATGCAAGATCGGATGAAGAAGAGATGCAGTCACCTTCAGATAACAGTTCAAGTGGCGATGAAATGATATCTGCCCTTGAAATCTTTGCCGATGTGATCTGGAGTGAATACGACTACTGCTTTTCCGATAGGGTGGCGGCAGGTGCGAGAGGCAATAACAGCAGTGAAGAAGTATCTCTTGGTCTCAAAATAATTGATCTTGACAGGAGACTGGTTGAGGCGGATATCATTAAACCTTCTCGATTTGTGTGGTTGGGAAAACTCAAAAAATCTGAAAAAATATGATAGATAAGAAA
>JALXFI010000298.1 GCA_027069035.1 bacterium | reverse complement strand
TTTTTATATTTTTTAATAATCTATTTTTCAATAATACCGAGTATATCATCTTCCCTTAAGATAAGATGTTCTTCCCCGTCTATCTTTACATCCGAACCGGAGTACTTACTAAAGAGCACTCTGTCTCCAACCTTTACCTCAAGCGGTATCCTCTTGCCGTCCTCCTGTACCTTGCCGTTTCCAACGGCTATGACCTTTCCCTCCATCGGCTTTTCTTTTGCAGAATCAGGAATGATGATTCCGCCTTTTGTTTTTTCCTCCTCTTCGAGTCTTTTGAGCAATATCCTGTCGTTAAGTGGTCTGATCTTCATATAACCCTAACCTCCTTTTTGTAAAGTTTATTTTTTTTATAGTTTAATGTAATCACTCTATGATGACTTGTCAAGACCTTTATTAGCGCTCTCACGTTAAGAGTGCTAATTTTTTGAGATAATATGAAAACTAAATAAATTTTAGGTATAGATAGGCCAATGCAAGGGCAAGATATGCCGCAAAGGCAAGCAAGAGCAAGAGAAGATTTGCCTTGCCAGGATGCGCCCATCGCGGCAGATGTCTTGGAAGATAAATGTGATTTAATAAAATAAGGGCGAATGAAAATATTACCGTTCCTATAAAACCGATCACTGCGCTTAAAAGTATAAGCGGACCCGGCGCTTCAAAGAGAACCGTAACAGCGGTTATAACGGATAAAAGTCCAATAAACACATAGTAGAGGTTTCTCACACTCACCTTTCTTGCAGCAGGAAAGAGACTGTGAAGTATGTCGGCCTGAATCCTGCTCACTGCATCAACGGTGGCAAGCCATGTATCGGAAAGAAAGGCCGCCGCAATTATAAGGAAGATCACCCCTCCGATCCATCCCCAGCTTACTTGAAAAAACCTGCTCTGAACAACGGCTATCTCATAACCCTGCGGCAGCAGGCCCTTTGGAAACAGAAGCGCATAGGCAAGAAGGCATGTCATAAGGGTTGTAAATATATTGCCGAATATCCCTATGCCGCTGTCAAAAAAGAGAAATTTCCGCCAGCCTGAAAGATTCTCTCTGTCTTCGCTGTCGTCGAAAGGCACAAACCCGGAATCGGGTATTACTTCAAGCTCTCCTGTAACAGGCCCCGTAATCCTTCCTATATATCTACCCATACCGGCGCCTTTGTCCCTTAACCAGTAAGAGTAAAAAAGCGTCCAGAAACCGCCGAGACCGGCAAAAGTAATGGCGGTTAAAAGCTTTGTGGCATCGGCTGAATCCCACGGCCTTGGCATGGGCAGGGCCGGACGGAAGAGCCCTTTAAGAAACTCCGGCAAAACCCTTATCACTTCGGCAGATGCACAGGCCCATACAAGGCCAAGAACGGTTACAATCGCAATAAACATCATAAATCGCTCGATAAGCGTATAGATAATCTTGCTGAAGACTATAGCGATCAAGAAAACACCCATTGTAACATATGTCCAAAAGAGGGTTTGGCCTCTCGGGCTCCATCCGTGAGGGATGTTGGAAAGATGCGCCAGAGCTGTACCTCCGGCAGAGGCAAAGGCGCCGAACCACAGAAAGGAGAGGCTCATCAATATCCATAAAAAAAGGCCAAAAAACCTATTTAGTCTTATAAACCCCTGAAAGATGCTTTCACCGGTGACAACTGTATAATAGCCTATAGAAT
>JALXFI010000297.1 GCA_027069035.1 bacterium | reverse complement strand
TATTACAATAGTTTTTAAAGGGTAATGAGTGCGCAAGAATTGTTTGTGTAATGTGTAGACCTGACCCCGAAATTTTTACTTGCTATATGAAATGATTCTTGGTAGTATTCCAAATTACATTTATTATTTGGAGGTTTTATATGGCTCAGGTATGTGAAGTTTGCGGAAAGAGACCTGTTACAGGTAACAATATAAGCCATGCACACAATAAGACACGCAGAAGATGGCTTCCCAACATTCAAAATATAAAAGCAGACTACAAAGGGAAAGTAAGACGTATGAACGTGTGTGCCAGATGTGTGCGTTCCGGAGCGGTAACAAAGGTTATTTAAAGTGGAAGACTGCTCCTCTCTCTAAACCAAGACACACCATATTTTCTTCAATCCAAGCTGTTTTCCTTTTATGTTTAAGTTGAACGACACCAAAGAAAAAAAACAAGTTTATAGATATTAATACTGCTCAAGGAAGACAGATGCTCCTTAATAAAGTAGAATTTTTCTTAATGAACAGTGCAATAAGGGCATTTGTGCAGGAAAAATACGAAATGCCCATACTTGTTAAACTTTCAAGGAATAAAAATGTTCAAAGTGCCTTAGAGATTGGATGTGGATGCGGAAACGGAACGCGATTGATAAAGAAGTATTTTAATCCGGAAAAAATCGCGGCGATTGACCTTGATAAAAGGATGATTGAAACAGCTAAAAAAAAGATTGATGACAAGTCGGTTGAATTTATGGTAATGGATGCGGTCAATTTGGAATTTCCAGAGAACTCATTCGATATAATCTTTGACTTTGGGATTATTCATCATATACCAAATTGGTGGGATTGCATTGGCGAACTTAAGAGAGTTCTTAAAAACAAAGGTGAAATCCTGTTAGAAGAGCTTTCAATCGAATCGTTTAAAGGCTTCCCGGGAATATTATGGAAAAGTATTTTAACTCATCCGTATAAAGATATGTTTACTTTAAACGAATTCGAGGAGTGTCTAAAAGAGAACGGCTTTACCGATATCAACAAGAAAAAATCAAACCCGCTTGGCATCTTAAAACACATTTCACTTGCGGCAATACTTAATAAAACCTGATAATAAACTACTCCTCCCTTTTACCGGCCCATCAAAAAAATCGCATTAAATGTTCAAGAAAGACAGGCTACGGCCTCTATCTCAACATCAACACCTTTGGGAAGATTTGAAACCTCCACGGTTGCCCTTGAAGGGGGATTGTCTTTAAAGAAGATCCCATAAGCCTCGTTAACTTCAGCAAATTTATCTATATCACGAATATAAATCGTTGTCTTCACGATGTCTTCAAGGCTCCCCCCTGCCGCCTCTATTATTGCAGATATATTTTTTATAACCGCTTTTGTCTGCATACGGATATCACCGCCAACCGGTTCACCGTTTCTCTTTAATGGTATCTGCCCTGAAATAAATAGAAAACCGCCTGCCTTTACCGCCTGTGAATACGGCCCAATCGCCTGAGGCGCTCTATCGGTTCTTATAATCGTTTTTCTGTATTTTAACAAAGTTTCCCTCCATAAATCAGTTTCCCAGTCTAGTCACATTTAAAACTTTTTTTAACTTTTCAAGTGATTTTATGATCTTGTTTAAATGTTCCTTGCCTCTTACCTGTATCTCGAAAACACATATCGCATTTCTGTCTTCGGTGGTTCTGATCCGTGCATTGGATATATTTGACTCTTCGGCTGCAATTGCAGAACTCATATCGGCAAGCACTCCCTTTTCATCAGAACACACAATTTCGATCTTAACAGGCCTGTTGACCTTAAGACTCTCGTCCCATTTTACCTCTACCATCCTTTCAGAATCGCATATCAGCATATTATGACATTTTACCGAGTGAACCGTAATCCCCCTTCCCCTTGTTATAAATCCTGTTATGCTGTCACCCGGAAGAGGATTGCAACATTTGGCAATGCGAACCATAAGGTCGTCAACCCCTTTAACTACGATAGCGCCTTCATCCTCGATTTTTTCAACCTTCTGTTCAGTTTTTTTGATCTCAAAATGTTCAGAAGGCATAAACTTTGTTATAACTGAGCGTATAGATATCTTGCCATAACCTATGGACGCAAAAAAGGTGTCCATCTCCTTAATATTAAATTTATCCTTTATGGTTTTGACAAATTCACCTGTTCTTATGGTTTTTGAAAGATTGAGCCCGTGCTTTTTAAATTCCTTTTCACAAAGTTCTCTACCGAGCCTTATACAACTCTCTCTCTCCTCTGATTTTATCCATTGTCTTACCTTTGCTCTTGCCTTGGATGTTTTGATAAACTTAAGCCAGTCTTTGCGCGGATAGGCATTGGGCGATGTCTCGATAGACACAACGTCACCATTTTTCAATTCATAACGTAAAGGCACTATCTTGTCATTTACCTTGGCGCTTACACACCTTTGCCCTATCTCCGTATGTACACTGTATGCAAAATCAATCGGCGTGGCACCTCTGGGAAATTCCTTTACATCTCCATGCGGTGTAAAGACATAGACCTCATCAGGAAAAAGATCACCTTTTATATTCTCCAAAAACTCCTTGGGGTCCTTAAGATCCTGCTGCCATTCAACAACACGTCTGAGCCATGCAAACCTTTTGTCATCCTTTCCATCGGGCGCCTTGCCCTCTTTATACATCCAATGCGCCGCTACACCCTCTTCGGCTATCCTGTGCATCTCGTCTGTCCTTATCTGTATCTCGATGCGTTCTCCATATGGGCCTATTACGGTGGTATGAAGGGATTGATACATATTCGCTTTGGGCATGGCAATGTAATCCTTAAACCTGCCTGGCACAGGTTTCCATAAGGAGTGTATAACCCCCAAAACCTCATAGCACTCCCTAATAGAATGAAGAATTATCCTGAAGCCAAGTATGTCATAAATCTTATCAAAGTCCATCCCCTGTTTTTGCATCTTCTTGTAAATACTGTAGATATGTTTCGGCCTCCCCGAAATGTCCCCCTTTATTTCGTATTCTTCAAGTTTTTTAAGAAGTATATCCTTAACCTCATCTATATATTTATCACTTTCAACCTTTTTATCATTGATCTTTGATAAAATATTCTCATAAAGATCATGTTCCAGATACTTGAAAGAGAGGTCTTCCAGTTCGCATTTTATCCAACCTATCCCAAGACGATTGGCAAGGGGGGCATATATGTCAAGAGTCTCTTTTGCTATATTCATCTGCCTGTCATGCCCGACGAATTCAAGGGTCTTCATATTATGGAGCCTGTCCGCAAGTTTTATAAGCACCACTCTTGTGTCTTTAGCCATAGCAAGTATCATCTTGCGAAAACTCTCCGCCTGTTGTTCGGCTTTACTGCGAAATGTAAATCTGCCTATCTTTGTAACGCCGTCCACAAGAAATGATATTTCCTTGCCAAAAAGCTCCATAAGCTCTTTGACCGTTGCATAAGTATCCTCAACCGTGTCATGCAAAAGTCCTGTCGCCACCGTTGCTTCATCAAGCTGCATATTTGCAAGTATATAAGCAACATGAATAGGGTGTATCAGATAAGGCTCTCCGGAGAGCCTTATCTGACCTTTATGCACCTTTGCAGAAAAAACATAGGCCTTTTTGATGATATCGATGTCGGCATGAGGTTTATAAGAGAGAACCCTATCAAGTATATCGTCCAGCCTTACCTTGATTTTAATATTCGATGATTTTTGTTTCATACGTCTTGCAGAATAAAAAGGATCAATTATGCCATTATTAAAGATAAACTGCATAATTGTTTCAATTTAACGTAAATTCTTTAAAAAAGCAAACAGGAAGGGGACACCCAAAAACCTAAATCTATTTTTGGAGGACAGCTATATTCCTATCTCTGTTTCGAGGGAAGAAAAGGCGGGTTCAGTGAACTACTGGCCGGTGGACCGGGCCGGGACACAGTTCATTCACTATCTTTGCTGTCTAAAAGAGGTTTGGGAATAGTAACAGGCTTCTTTGTTTTTATATCTCCATTGGCGTCAGCGATAACTTTGCCTGCCGCAATTTCCCTCAGAGCAATAACAATGGGTTTATTGTTCCTTGTATCCACAAGAGGTTTCGACCCCTTGAGAAGTTGTCTTGCCCTTTTTGCAGCCATAAGAACAAGTTTAAAGCGGTTTGGCTCGTTTTTTAAACAATCCTCAACGGTAACCCTTGCCATAAAACCTCCCTGTATAAAGTTTAATTTTCCGGAAGATAGGGCTTCATTCTAAACGCCCTGTTTTTTTCTGCTATAATTATTGACCTTAACTTGTTAAATGCGTTGTCAAGCGTATCGTTTATAATAATATAATCGTACCATAAGGCTTCTGCAAGCTCTTTTTTCGCACTGCTCAATCTTTTTTCAATCTCGTCTTTTGAATTAACACCGCGTTTTTCTATCCTCTCTCTGCATGAGTTGAGTGACGGGGGCGCTATAAATATATAGACACCTTCCTTACCCTTGCTCTTTATCTGCCTCGCCCCCTGAACATCCACATCAAGTATTGCGTCAACACCCTCCCGCAAGAGCCTTTCTATATCATCTTTAGAAGTGCCGTAAAGATATCCATGTACCTCAGCCCATTCCAAAAACTCCCCCCTGTCCAGCATCTCTTTAAACGTGTGCTGTGAAACAAAATTGTAATCCCTGCCGTCATTTTCTCCTTCACGCGGCTCCCTTGTTGTATAAGATACGGAATGCTGCATCTTATCAAAATGATCAACTGCCATCCTGCATAGAGTCGTTTTCCCAGCGCCCGAAGGAGCTGACAATATAAACATTATGCCATGCTCATCCTTAATGTTCATGGAAGAAACCATTTGTTTGTTTCCTTTCTACATTAAACGGTTTGTCTTGTATTCCGCAGTTGCAACATATATTTCTTTCTTATTGATATTAAACAGCTCTGCATATCCGGTTCACAATAATCAGGGAATGTCCATTCAAGAGGTTTATATCCGCCTCCTCTGTATATCAGGACAATATCCGCATAGACACCTTTACCAAGATATACCCTATGACTAAAGTTTTTGAATGTTGAAAGAATAATTTTTTCGGGGGCAATGCACCCCGGATCGATATTTATCTTACGCCTGCCGTCTAAATCCTTAAACCTCCCTTCAAGACGATACGTATAGTGTTTAATATCTATGATATCTTCAGGCAAAATAAGCTTATCAAATGCCACAAAGCGTCTTATCAAATCACTGCCCATTTCATCTTTATAATAATCGGTATGAGAAAAGGCAAATATTTCGCTTATTACATCTATCTTTTTCCCTTCTTTAATGAGCAAGCCGACAACTTCGCTTATCATCGCCGGATTGCCCGCAATAATACTCATAAAAGCCTTTACAGGCAATGGCTCCTGCGGCTCACTCATAATAAAATTCTATGCCCTTTAACTTCTTACAATACGCCCGTTCTTAAGTGTATCCATAAGCCGTCTAAAGCTTACAGTAGCGGTGCCAACCTCTCCAACAACAATACCAGCCGCATAGTTGGCAATCACAGCGGCCTCCCTGAATGCGGCGCCTGAAGCAAGAGACAGCGCAAAAGCAGCGACAACCGTATCGCCTGCGCCTGTAACGTCATAGACTTCCTTTGCAACGGTGGGGATATGGGTTATGTTCCCATCTCTTTCAAAGAGGGTCATTCCATGCTCGCCACGGGTAATTAAAATCGCCTTTGAATCCGACCTTTCAAGTAAAATCTTTCCGGCCTCTTTAAGAGATTCTTCATCCCTTATATCAACCCCTGATGTCTTGGATGCCTCAAATGTATTTGGTGTTATAAGAGTTATACCGTTGTAAAGATAAAAGTGCTTCACCTTTGGATCGACAATTATCATCTTTCCGCTTGCTTGAGAGAGCCTTACAACCTCACCTACCATCTCTTTACCCACTACTCCCTTGGCATAATCCGATATAACGACCACATCAACATTGTCAATACAGCCTTTGATACCTTCCAGTAGTTCACCTATAACATCTTTATCAATAGAATCAAGACTTTCACGATCAAACCTCACAACCTGCTGGTTGTGAGCAACTATTCTTGTTTTAACGCTTGTAGGCCTATCATTCTTTCGGATTAAAGCGCTATAATCAATGCTATGGGCTTTAAGGAGTTTTTCAACCTCTCTTCCGGCGCTATCTTTGCCTATCACGCCTGCAAGATATACCTTACCACCAAGAGAGCTTACATTGCTTGCAACATTTGCGCTGCCTCCCAACATCATACTGTCTGAGGTAACCTCTACAACCGGCACAGGCGCCTCCGGAGAGATACGCTCAACCTTCCCCCAGATAAAATGATCGAGCATTACATCTCCAACAACCAAAACCCTTGAATTTTTAAAATTCACAACATATTCTTTAGCCTTTTCAACGGGCAATATCCGGTTCATTAATTTATTACCTCTTTACAGATCAGAGAGAGCGTTTTGTCGACATTTTTCTCTATAGGATACTTCATTGCCGTATCCCTTGCCTTTTCACCCATATTCTTGCGTCTCTCTTCATTAAGCAGCAAATCTACCGCTTTAACTATCTCTAAGACATCTTTAGGGTCATCTAAAATATATCCGTCCTCGCCATGGGTAATGACCTCAGAAACACCATTTACCCTTGAAGTCACAACCGGAAGGCCGCAGGCCATGGCCTCAAGACACGCATTGCTGAAGGGCTCATACAAAGAAGGCAGAACAAAGATATCTCCGCAAAAATAGTAATCCCTTACATCATCAACCGGGCCGGTAAACAAAATATTATCCTCCAATCCAAGCCTCTTTGAAAGCCTTTTGTATTTACGTTTACCCTTACCGATAACAATAAGCTTTACGGAGAATCCGTTATCTTTTATCATGCAACCCACTGCATTTACGAGCACCTTAAGCCCTTTTCTCTCGAAACCGGAACCAACAAAAACAAGCGCTGTTTCACTTGATAAAATCCCCAAACGTTTTCGCAAATCTTCTCTTATCCTTTTTCTGTGGGAAAGATCAAAATATTTAAAATTGATACCATTATATATAACATGTATCTTTGACTCAAGCAAACCATAATGACGTACGATCTCTTCTTTTCCCCTTTCGGAGTTTGAAATCACGGCTTTAAGCCCCCCGCTGTTAAAGAGCATTTTCTCAAGCCGGAGAAGGGTTAGGTGGAACGGATTTATACAAACAAGGATGTATCTGAAAAAAGAAATTACAGTCCGTCTTTTTAAAAGCCATTCTCTGTGACAACCGTCTCCAGCCCTGTAAATATCCTGATAAAACGTCCTTTCAAAGGATAAGATCACATCCATATCTGCTCTCTTTAACAGTCTGAATGAATTTATGGCAAAACTTAAGGCCCTTAAAAAAGACGGCCATCCTATTACAGGCACCCTATGAAAAAATAGATGAGGTTTATCCTCTCCGCTCCACCTGTTGGCATAGATGTGGCAATCGTTTCCTCTGCTTATCAGTTCATCTATGAGCCTTGAAATAAAGACCTCAGCGCCGCCGTAAGGAGTGTAACGCATACGGATAAGAGCAATCTTCATCTGTTTTTTAATCCATTCTCAACTTGCATTAAAAAAACGGCACTTACTGTCCCATCTCAGGTTCATCTACACTGTCCCGCAGGGTGGGCAAAGAAGAAATATCTTTAAGGTTGAAGAGCTCAAGGAACTCCTTTGTAGTACCGTATACAAGCGGCCTTCCGGGGACATCTTTCCTTCCAAGCACCTTTATGAGTTTTTTCCCTGTAAGGTGACGCAGCACCCCGCCTGCATCAACTCCCCTGACATCCTCTATCTCTGCCCGTATAACAGGTTGTTTATAGGCTATGATTGCAAGGGTTTCAAGTGCCGCACGGCTTAGACGCGGCGGCCGAAGTCCTTCAAACTTTTTAAGCCAGAAAGAATAACGCTCCCTTGTCCGAAACTGATATCCTCCGGCAACTTCCTCTATATAAAAACCTCTCTCATCATCGGAATAAGCAACTATAAGCTCATTTATCGCTTCCTTAACGGTGGCTTTATCCTTGTCTATAATCTTTATAATATTATCTATCGTTAAAGGTTTGTGCGATAAAAGGAGCATAGCCTCCAACAAGCCCTTTAGCTCAACATCATTCATTGTTCCGTCTCCACATCCCTCAACATTATCAATATCTTTCCAAAAGGCATTGACTGATAGACCTTGATCATACTGAGCCTGATAAGTTCCAGCAAGGCAACAAACGTAATAATCACAAAAGATCTGTCATAGGGCTTTATAAAAAAATCGTCGAATTCAACATTGTTCTTTTCTTTTAGAATTTCAAGCACTTCCTGTATCCTTTCGGCAACAGAGAGTTTGCTGAAACTGATCTCCATGGATTTATGTTGCGATGCCTTTGAAAAAACAGTCCTGAATGCTTCAAAAAGTTCAATAACAGAGATATTTTCAAGCGAAAGTGTCTCTTCTTTATCCCTTTCATCCGCTTTGGCTTCTAAATCTAATATAAGAGCGCTCCTTGCAAACGTGTTCTGTCCTAAAATATCCTGTCCATTCAACCACACAGCGCCTTCTTTAAACTTCTTATACTCTAAAAGCCTTTCAACGAGGTCTGCCCTTGGATCTTCCTCCTCTTCATCCGCTTCCTCTGAGGGAGGAAGGAGCATCTTGGATTTTATATACATGAGAGTTGACGCCATAACAAGAAATTCCCCTGCTATATCAAGATTAAGGGAGCGCATCAGTTCAAGGTACTCAAGGTATTGTTCAGTGATTATTGATACCGGAATGTCATAAATATCTATCTCATTCTTGCTGATAAGATGTAGAAGCAGGTCTAAGGGGCCATGGAAAATATCGAGTTTAACCTTGTAAGACATAAACCCCCGTGCTCACTCAGAGACCGAGTTTCAAGAGCTCTCTAATCTCTTTGATGGTTTCCTGTGCAACACGCTCGGCCCTTTTGGCGCCGTCCTCAATGATCTCTCTCACTCTCTTCGTCTTTTTTTCATATTTGCGCCTTCTTTCATGGACCGGCTCTAAAAGTGTCTGTATATTATTTATAAGTATCGACTTACATTCAATACATCCTATGTCCGCCGTCTTACACCCTTTGGCAGTGTAATCAAGTTCATCCTTTGAGGAGTACACCTGATGTAAAGAGTATACAGGACAGTGATCGGGGTGTCCCGGATCGTTCCTCCTTATCCTGTGCGGACATGTCACCATAGGGCGGATCTTTTTATCTATCACCTGAGGATGGTCTGATATGAGTATCACGTTGTCATAACTCTTGCTCATCTTTCTGCCGTCAAGGCCGGGAAGTTTTGGGTTCTGAGTTAAAAGCGCTTCAGGCAGAGGAAACACCTCACCATATAAATAATTGAATCTCCTTGCTATCTCCCGTGTAAGCTCAAGGTGCGGCAATTGGTCTACACCTATCGGCACCGAGTTGGCCTTATATATGAGGATATCGGACGCCTGAAGCACCGGGTAACCTAAAAATCCGTAAGTGGAGAGATCCCTTCCCTTTACCTCCTTCAACTGTTCTTTGTATGTAGGATTTCTCTCAAGCCACGAAAGCGGCGTGATCATTGAAAAAAGCAGATGAAGCTCTGCATGTTCAAGTATGGAAGACTGGAGAAAAATGGTAGATTCTTCGGGATCTATGCCAACGCTCAGCCAGTCTATAACCATGTCGATAATGCTCTCTCTTATATTAGATGTATCGGCATATTCGCTTGTAAGGGCATGCCAATCCGCTATAAAAAAGAAACAATCATAATCATTTTGAAGGGTCTTCCAGTTCTCAAGCACCCCGCTCAAGTGTCCAATATGGAGACTCCCTGAAGGCCTCATCCCGCTGAGTACACGTTTTTTTTGTGCCATAAATTTTTATCAACTCTCTTTCGTATTTTAATTGCTACAGACAGATAAAATTTAAATATTGAATAAAGTCTTGGGATTCAAGGATTTCCCCGGGTTCAAGTGTTTGTTCCCCACCCAACCAGCGTAATCTGCAAACCCCTGTAGGGTTGGTGATTGTTAAGGATAATTGAAACCTATCCTTAACGCAACGCCAAGACAATATACAAATGATATACCAAAAGGTCAATGGTAAAAAACATGGTAAAAAAACCGGGGTTATCGTCTCCGCCTTGATATCTTCCTGACAAATTCAATCTCATCCTCTCTTGTCTTTATCTCACCGTCAAGCCCCATTTCAAGAAGTTTTTGGAGTATCTTTCCACATTCCGGGCCCTGTGGAATATTCAAAGCCATAAGGTCGCTCCCTGAAAGCTTAGGTCTGTAGTTCCTTAAACGAGTCACATAATTTGAGATTGTCCTTCTTACCTCTTCCTTTTTAACGACTGCCATCATATAGAGAAGGCACTCCATGGGAAACGTTTTTAAGATATGATAAACATCACTATGCCTTGGTTTGCCCTTTAAAAGTTTATGCAGGGCATCAAGGCAATAATCTCTCTTATCTATAACACTCCACGAATACCTTTTAACGATGCAAAACCTTTTAGATAAACTTACTACCTCTTCCTGTTTCATTGGATTTGTAAGCGAAAGATAAAGCACAAGCCATCTTTCAACCTTTTCCTCAAGGTAGAGGAGACGAAACCACGCCAACACCTCTTGGGCTTTATTTAAAAGCTTTTCTTCATCTTTATCAAGGGTTATGGAGGGGTGAATAAATTTCAGCAGGTCAAGGTCTCCGAGTTTTTTTAAGATATCTACAACATCCTCTTCATTTAGTATTATCTTAAGCTCTACAAAGAGTCTACTCCCCGAGAGAGTCTTAAAAAGATTTAATTTTACCGCATTTTTTATGAGTTTTAATGTATGTTTGCCAAGGGTAAAACCAAACTTTTTCTCGAATCTAACTGCCCTGAACACACGTGTCGGGTCTTCGACAAAACTCAGGTTATGGATTACCCTGAGCGATTTTGCCTTGATATCCCTAAGCCCACCGTAAAAATCCAGTAATTTTCCGAAACTCCCGGGATTTAAACTTATGGCAAGCGTGTTGATTGTAAAATCCCTTCTGTAAAGGTCGAGTTTTATAGAACTTGTTTCTACTGTTGGCAGAGCCCCTGGTCTTTCATAATACTCCAGCCTTGCAGTTGCTACATCTACCTTAAAACCATCAGGAAATATTATGACCGCCGTCCTGAAACGCTTGTGACTCTTCACCCTGCATCCGTACTCGGATGCAAATTTCAGAGCAAACTCTATACCATCACCCTCAACCACTATATCTATATCAAGATTTTCATTTCTTAAAAGGATATCCCTTACAAAACCCCCGACAACATATGCCATACAACCAAGGTTCATCGCAATCTCGCCTATATCGTTCAACATCTTAAAGACCCTGATCGGCAAGGTTTCCTTCATAAGCTTCTTTATATACTTCTTTCTTGTAGTAAATCCTTCTTCTTCTCTCAGGTATGGTTTTTCCTTTATCGCTATATCGTGGAGAAAACGGAGGAGGTCGGTGCGTGTTATTACGCCTTCAAGCCTCCCGCCTTCAATAACAGGAAGTATCCTCTGATTATGCTCTATGATTATCTCCTGAATCCTTGAAAGTGGAGAATTCAGATTAACTTTTTCAAACTCGGCGGTCATATACTCTTCAACCGGAAGATCTTCAAGCTTGTGATACATGGCCTTTTCAACGACCTGGCGTGATATGAAACCAACCACTTTACTACCTTTAACAACCGGCATGGCATTAAGGCTGTAACGAACAAGCACATCTCTTGCCCTTTCAAGCGTGTCTCTTGCCTTTATTGCAATAGGCGCTGCAGACATAAGGTCTTTAGCTCTCTTTCTCGGGCGCACCTTTTCATTTAAAAGCAGGATGAGCTTTTCTTTTGCTTCGATTAATGTCATGTCTTTTATACTCGCAGAAGCAGCCGAAGGATGCCCGCCCCCGCCGAATTCCTTTGCTATCTCGCCGACATCCACTTCCTTTATCCTGCTTCTTGCAACAAGATAGACCTTATCCTCCATCATGACCAGGGAGATGACAACATCCATACTGCTTATATCCCTTATCTTGTGGACAAGAAGCGCTATATCCCCTATATGATGTTCCACCGTTGCCGTTGTTATAACAACATCTATCCCTTCAACGGTGCATGTCGTAGCCGAAGCCAGAAGCTCATTCATAAGGTTTATATCTTCGGCGGTAAGCTCTTTTGCAAGGATATCGGATACGAGCCTGAGGTCTCCGCCGTTTGACAGGAGGAATGCAGCAGCCTCAAAATCCTTTACCGTTGTTGATGGATATGTCAGGGACCCGGTGTCTTCATAAATACCGAGAAGCATAACGGTTGCCTCATCCGGCAGGATATCTATGCCTTTATCGATAATTATGTGTGTGAGTATAGTGGTGGTTGAACCATATGGCAGTATATACTCCATATCCCCATGTATGTCCTCTACGCTTGCCGGATGATGATCGTAAATATATACTTTTAATTCAGGGTTTTTAAGTATCTCGGAAAATCTTCCAATCCTTGAAGACTGCCTTATATCGACAAGTATCAGGGTATCAACCGCATTTAAATCAATATCCTTTGCCTTTTCAAACTGAAAGATATAAAAGGTGGATTTGAGCAAAAAATCCCTTACCCCCCTCTCCTGAGAACCGGGAAATACGAGGCGGGCATCGGGGTAGAGTTTTTTTGCGGCAAGCATTGAGGCAAGTGTGTCGAAATCGGCATTCGTATGGGTTGTAATAACCTGCATATATAACGCAATATTAGCACATATCCAGCATATTTTACAAGAACCAAAGAGGGGTCAGGTCTACACTCTTGACAAGATGGACAAGTTGTAATAATAGTGCCGAATAGAAAGGTCATTATTTCAAATCCCACTACATCGGAACCCGGGTATCGGATTTGGATTGAGTAGGTTTATTGATTGTGATACATTAAAATAAGAATCTAAGTTGAAGGGAATTTTATATGAAAAAAATAGTCTCTTACACCGTTTTAATCCTCTTTTTTGCGGTTTCGGCCTATGGAAACGGCGATATAAAATCTGTTGATGCAAAAAAGCTTGTTGAAATATCAAAGGTAAAGGACTTAAACGATTTTATTATTATTGATATAAGAGGCACTAAAAACCATAACAAAGCAAGGATACCCGGCTCTATCCTCATACCCTTTGAATCCCTTAAGACTACACACAGGGTCACCTCTTCCGATAAAAAGATCATTGTCTATGGCAATGACATCAAAAGTTCGATAAAGGCAGTGGATATATTGAGAAAACGCGGAATAGATGCCTTGTATATCGACAATGGACTTGAGGGATGGAAAAAGGCAGGCGGCTCCGTTGAAGAAGGGGAAACCTATATAAAAGGGCTTCCGGACCGGTTTACAATACCAAGGGGGCTGTGTGTTCCGTTGGAACCCGCCCTTAAATATGGAGATGATAATAATAATAAATAAACCATCCATAACATGCATCACTTATAAGATAAAATATTTTTTTAGATATTTAAGGGTTTTGTAAGATTTAGTGCGGCAAGAAATCTTTCCGTATGTCTCAGCCTTTCCCCACTCTTAGAATCAATATCTTCTATTAACCTGTCCACATCATTGGGTGTATCCACATCGTACCACTCCGGCAGAAGAGATAAAGCACAGCCTAATTCGTCAATCCTTTCCATTGTCTTCTCAAAAACTTGGGGTGTGCTCCATGGAATATCCTCAAAGAGTTGAGGCACAGGCATATTCATGCCAATAAGGTAGTATCCGCCATCCCTGCATGGACCAAGCGCTATGGAATGATTACTTAAGGAATCAAATGCGTTTTTAATAAAGACCGAAGGGAGCGATGGGGAATCGCTTCCTATAACTACAACCCTGCCATAATCAAGCAAAAAGAGATGTGATGCCAAATTTTTAAGCCTCTCGCCAAGCCCACTGCCATTTTGAGGGATAAGAGAAAATACAGATCGGTATTTAAGTCCCTCAAAATAAGCCCTTCCATCTTTAGGATGATAGGCAATATATCTGTCAACTCCGTCTATTCCTTTAACCTTTTCAATGGTGTCTTTTAGAAAACATTCGTATAACCGTGTGGCATCTTTAGGATTAAATAAAGATAAAAGTCTTGTCTTTACCCTGCCCTCCATAGGCACCTTAGCTGTAATTACAAGCGCTTTTTTCATATCAGCTTCTTGGATGGAATTTTTTGTGTATCTCTTTAAGGCGTTCTTTATTTATATGTGTATATATCTGCGTGGTGGATATATCCGAGTGCCCCAACATGGCCTGAACAGACCTAAGATTCGCCCCCCTCTCAAGGAGATGCGTCGCAAATGAATGCCTCAAACTATGAGGGCTGATAGGTTTTTTTGTATTTAAAATCCTTGCATATCTCTTCATGGCCTTCCAGAAACCCTGTCGTGAAAGCCTCTTGCCTGAACGATTTAAGAAGATAAAATCAGTCGACCTGCCTTTTAATAACTTAATCCTCACATCCCTTGTATAATCCTTTATCCATCTAAGGGCAACTTCGCCAAGGGGCACTACCCTCTCCTTTGATCCCTTCCCTTTCGTTATAATATAACCTATCTGTAAATTTATATTTTCAGCCCTCAGGTTTACAAGTTCAGAGACTCTCATACCCGTAGCATACAAGACCTCCAGCATCACTTTATCTCTAAATCCCGTCGGCTTGCCTGTGTCCGGGGCGTTAAGCAGGCCTTCAACCTCTTCGAGGCTAAGTACATCGGGAAGTTTTTTATAGAACCTCGGTATGTCTATATTTGATGTGGGGATGGATTCCACATGCCCTTCCATCAAGAGATACTTGTAAAACCCCCTAAGCGCTATCAATGCCCTTGCATACGACCTTGTCTTAATAC
>JALXFI010000296.1 GCA_027069035.1 bacterium | reverse complement strand
ATGCTCCGTAGATGCCGACTTTCTTAATACCTCTTAAAAGACATTCGCTAATAAATCTTTCAATCCCAGTCGTTACATTCAGGTTATTATCGGAATTTTCCAAAATACCCGCAGAACGCCGCAGAGTTTCTTCAATTACACTCTCACAACCGGCAAAAAAATCTTCGACCGATCTGTAGTTAATCTTCATAACTTCTTCTTTGCATCACATATTCGGCATATTTAAGGTCATGTTCCGTATCGATGTCAATACTCTCTTCCGGAGACATCTCATAACCGACAAAACCAGGGGCATAGAATGACTTGTGAGTTTTAAAAAAATCAGTTTTTACTATATACAAAGCTCCATTGCCACGATAGGTCTCAGGCAGTTTCTGTCTCGGCAAAAAAAGACTATCCTCACCCATAAAAGGCAGGAAACTATTGTTGTTTTTTATAAAATACTTATATGGAGAATGCTCTGTTCGGGTAAGTCCTATCAGACAGTCCGCGTCGTTCTCAACAAATTTCTCCAGAGCTTCGGTAATATGTCTTCCAGTTCTAAACGGAGAGGTGGGTTGAAGAAGTATAGTAATCTCAAATACATCCCCATCCTTTTCCATACAGTTGACAGCATGAAGAAGAACATCTTCTGAAAGACTCATATCTCCGGAGAGTTCTACAGGCCTCCTGACAACATCAGTTCCTCTTTGAAGAGAAACCCTCTCTATTTCAATGCCATCGGTAGTAACAACTATACTGTCAATATACTTACAGGATTTTGCCGCATCAATCGTATATACCACAAGCGGTTTTCCGGCAAGCAGGGCAACATTCTTGTTCTTTAGTCCCTTCGACCCTGCCCGGGCAGTAATAACCGCAAGTACCTTTTTAGATAAAATCACAGATTAAACGAAATATCTCTGAAGTGCTTCTGGGTAGGAGTTTCCCAAAGTTTAGAATCCTTGAGAAGGTTGATAAATATATCCGCACTCTTTCCATCACCAAAGGTAAGGCTTTGAGGAACGTGATTGGGAACATTTTGAATTGTCTGTGCCAGTTCCTCGTATTCACCCGATATATTTATTATCAGATCACGGAAGTTTCTGTTTCTCTGCCTCGTTCCTATATTGATCGTCGGCACTCCATAGACAGGGGCTTCACGCACTCCGGCACTTGAATTGCCGATAATAAACCTGGCATTCTTGAGCAAGGTAAGGAAATGTTCAAATCTCATTGAAGGAAGTATGCGAAACTTGGGATCCATATTCAGGCTCTCCATGGTCTTAAGAATAATATCAGAGCCCTTGTCGTTGTTGGGATAAAAAACAACATACATATACTCAGATTCCCTGGCAGCTCTGAACAGGTCACATACATTTTTTTCAAGACTTTTAAGCTCTGTTGTAACCGGATGATATAATAATATGGCATAATCATCAAATGCTATTTCATACTTTCTTTTTACTTCACACAACGGCGGCAATGAATCTGAAAGCATAATATCAATATCGGGTGAACCTATAACATAGACGGATGAGCACTCCTCACCCATTTGAAGCAGCCGCATTCTTGATTCTTCATTGGAAGTAAAGTGGAGATGCGAAAGCTTGGTAACTGAGTGTCTTATCAGTTCATCAACAGTGCCCGACAGTTCGCCTCCCTCAATGTGAGCAACAAGTATATTAT
>JALXFI010000295.1 GCA_027069035.1 bacterium | reverse complement strand
CGTCTTGCCAATTTACCCAAAAACCTATCTCTGTTTTTGGGTTCTTGGTCTCAATACCTTATTTATCTGTTTAAGCGCAAACAAGTGGTCATCCCTTTCAAGGGCTGCAACGCAATCTTCCGGCACTTTAACATAGTAGCCTCTCATAAGGGCATCGACCGATGTGTAAAGCACACATATATTTGTTACACAACCCGTTATGATCAGTTCATCAACATCGAGGGATTTAAGCTTTTCATTGAGATCCGTATTATAAAATCCCGAATAGCTTGTTTTTGGTATAATTATGTCACCCTGCTCCGGTTTTAATTCGTCTATCACCCGTGAGCCGGCCGTCCCTTTAACGGCATGGCGCGGCCAGGCTTTAAACTCAGGGTCGTCTTTGCCATGGCTGTCGCAAAGATAAATAACAGACGTATTAGAGTTTCTTGCATCTTTCATCCTTTTGGCAATATTCGGCACAATACCCCTTGCCGCAGGAACCTCAAGAGGAGCGCCTTCCTTAACAAAATCGTTTAGCATATCTATTATTAAAAACGCTTTTTTATCCGCCATAACATCTTCCTGTCATGGGAAAAAACCCATATATCATTTTTTCTCTTCTTCTTTTAGTGTCTCTTTGATTGATTCAAGCTCTTCTTCAAGGGTCTTTATCTTAAGGAGAAGTTCTTTCACCGATGTGTTGGGCACAAAACTTTTTTTCCCTTCTTTGATAAGCTTTCTGTAAACCTCGTCACCCAATTTGGCTAACATCTTTGTTATCTGTCCCTGTATCCTGTGATTTTCCATGGAAAATTTTGCTTTTTTAGTGGCCTTTTCAATTTCCTTTGAAAAACTCTGCACCGTTTTTTTAGAAAACTCCCATACATCATCAAATCCTGATTCAAGGCTTTCCCATAGATAAGAGTCTTTGACCCTGTCCTGTAATTTACTTACACTTTTCTTTGTTGTTTTAACCCCTTTATTGGTTTGGAGTTTAAGTGTATCAAATTGTTTCTCTATTCTGTCAAAGAGCTTATTTAGTGATTTTATGCTTTCCTGCCACTTCTCGCCGCTTTTGGATTTTAAAAGTCCAAGACTTTCCTGGGCTTTTTCTGTCTGAGACTTCAACTCTTCAAGCGCTTTTTTATAGCCTTCCTTTGCCTTACCGGTTAAATCTTCAAGTCGCTTTTCAAACTCGCCAGTGCTTGCTTTCCATTGATCAAGGCGTTTTTGCGCCTTGCCTTCTTCTTCTTTTTTTATCTGCTCCTTCTTTTTAACCATTAGACTCACCTCCCTTAAAGAATTAAAAAAACAGATATATAAACTCCTATGTATCTTTGAGTTTATCAGAAAACAGAGACTCTTTCAATCCTTGTCCCCGTAATTATTTTAATTGAGAAGGCTTTAAAGGACTTAAGGATATAAAGGCGGGAGGAGGCCTGTTGTTTCAGGCAGACCGAAGAGCAAGTTCAAGTTCTGTATTGCATTTGACGACGCCCCTTTGCCAAGGTTGTCGATAGCGGCCATAATGATGATATTCCCTGAGCGGGTGTCAAGTTTTAGTGAAATGTCACAATAATTTGAGCCGCGCACATACGAAAGATTGGGAAGCTTATCCCTGGGAAGCAGACGTATGAACGGTTCCTCTTTGTAAAAGGTTTTGTAGATGTCATAAACCTCTTCTTCGGTCAACCCGCCTGAAGGCATATACATGGTTGCAAGTATGCCTCTGTTTAAGGGAAGCAGGTGAGGGACAAAGGTTACCCTAATATCCTTTGAGCCTGAAAGAAGACCGAGTTCCTGCTCAATCTCAGGTATGTGTCTATGTGTTGCAACCTTATAAGGACGGAAGTTCTCGTTTGTTTCTACAAAAGAGGTTTCTACCGATGGCGTTCTCCCAGCGCCGGAGACACCGGATTTTGCGTCAATGATTACCATGCTGTTTAGATGTGAATTGTCTGCCATTGGAGCAAGTCCAAGTATTGAAGTTATTGCATAACAGCCAGGATTGGCCACAAGGGTGGCGGTTTTTATCTTGTCCCTGTGAAGTTCAGGCACACCATAAACCGCTTCTTTTAATAAATCCGAAGCGGTATGAGCGCCGTAATAGCTTTCATAATCTGCTATCTTTCTAAGGCGAAAATCAGCGCTAAGGTCTATGACCTTAAGACCTTTATCCAACAGGGAGGGCACTGTCTCTAAAGAGCTTTTATGAGGGAGAGCCGTAAAAACAAGGTCTGCTTCATTAAGATTCGGTATAGAGGCTGGATCGCAGAATTGTCCTTTAAAAGCGGAATTTATAAACGCAGGGAAGACTTCCTGCACACTTTTCCCTTTGTACTGACGTGAAGAGACAAAGCCTATTTCTGTCTTTGGGTGGTTGAGCAGTAATTTAATGAGCTCTAAACCCGTATAGCCACTGCCTCCTATTATGCCAACCTTTATCATTTCCCATAACGATAAAAGGGGAAGGTATAAACCCTTCCCCTTTTCGTATTAAACGTTAAAGTCAAGATTACCTCTTTGAGAATTGGAATCTTTTACGCGCTCCGGGCTGACCGTACTTTTTTCTCTCTTTCATTCTTGGGTCACGTGTAAGAAGCCCCGATTTTTTAAGATTTTGTTTATGTTCCGGATAAAGTTCAGCAAGCACTCTTGACAGGCCGTGCCTTACTGCACCGGCCTGACTGGAAACGCCGCCGCCTCTTACCGTTGCCATAATATTGTAGCGTCCCAAGGCCTTAGTTATTTCTAATGGTTGTTTTACCATTGCAATAAGGGTCTCCATTTTGAAGTAATCCTTTACAGGCTTCCTATTAATTATTATATCTCCATTGCCCACACTAAGCCAGACCCTGGCTACGGATGTTTTTCTTCTGCCTGTTGCATAATTTGTTTCAGTCATAGACCTTCTTTCCTCTTTTTATTAAATATTTATCTCTACCGGTTTTTGTGACGAATGCGGATGGTCTCCACCGCTGTATATCTTGAGTTTTTTAATAATTGCCCTGCCAAGAGGATTTTTGGGAAGCATTCCCCTTACTGCGTTTCGTATAACCTCTTCAGGTTTTTCGTTTAAAAGCTTTCCAAGTGTAACAGACTTTATCCCTCCGGGATAATTGGTATGTCTGTAATATACCTTGTCGGTGAGTTTTTTACCTGTAACCTTGATCTTTTCAGCATTTATAACGACTACAAAATCACCTGTATCTACATGGGGAGTAAAAACAATTTTGTTTTTACCCCTTAGGACCTTGGCAATCTCAGAGGCCAATCTGCCAAGGGTCTTCTCGGTTGCATCAACCAATACCCAGTTTCTCTCTCTGTCTTCCTTTTTAGCAAAAAATGTACCCATAGTAGCCATCTCCCTTAAAAGTCAAGTGTATATATTTAAAATATCTGTCATATAATGTCAAGACCTTTTTTTCCGCCTTTCTCCGCTTTTAGTGACTACCTCAGTAAAGAAAGAAAACCTTAAACAGGATTAGGGTGGTAACCATGGCGTAATTCTATCCTCCAAATCCCGTGATAGCGGGATTTGAAATTGGCAATACATCTTTAACTGCTGTGTTCTCGGCGATTTTCTTTCTCACCGTACCGGTTATTAAAAAAAGCAAGTATGGTTTCGATGTGCATTGCCCGATACTTCCGGGCTGCAACAGCCAGGGCAACACCCTTGAAGAAGCATTAGAAAACATAAAAGATGCCATAGCTACATACCTTGAAATGGTTGCTGAAGAGACAAAAGATTTCAAGGTGTATGAAGTAGAAGTTGCAGTATGACCCTTTTTACTGATGTATCCTCTGAACGTGTTGTAAATGCCCTGCAAAAAGTAGGATTCAAGGTAATAAAACAGGACAAACATATCGGTATGTCGGATGGTACATACAGAGTAACCATCCCCCGTCATAAACGGCTCAACTCTTACACCCTTCAAAGGATAATAAAAGACTCTGACCTTACAGACGAACAATTCAAAAACCTCCTATAAACCTCTAAATATAAACCCTTTTGCCTTTGTGAAAATTCGTGTCCATTCGTAACTTATCCTTTGCTTTTAAAATCCGTGTACATCCGTGTTTATCCGTGTCCAATGTGCTTTTTTAGGGACACAGATTTACGCGGAAAGGGCGAATAATGTATGATGTTGCGTGTTATGGGTTACGGGGAAAGCGAGGGCTAATCTTTTGCCACTAATAAAACTCTTAAAATCCTTTTTGCCACGAATACCCGCTTTTAGTATTGAATGGACTTCTTAACCCTGTATATAAATACAAGTGTCTCTGCAACCGCCTTGTACAACTCGGAAGGAATATGCTCATAAATGTCAAGAGCAGAAAGCAACTGAACAAGATCACAGTCCTCATGTATAGGAACCCCATTTTCTTTGGCAATCTTTATGATATTCTCCGCAACAATGCCCCTGCCCTTTGCAACAACCCTGGGGGCGGAGTCTACTCCCTTTCTGTACTTAAGCGCTACGGCTTTTTTTTGTATATCTTCGCTCATATCCTCAAATTAAGGCCATTGTAATCGGTTCTTTTATCTTTAAGACCTTCTTCATAGTCAATCTCAAGACTGCCGAGTTTAAGGCCGGCCGCCTTAAACTGCTCATTAAGGGCCTCCGAACTGTCTCTTAAGCGTTTCAGGAATGTGCTGCTTTCGGTAATAAATCTGAGATGAAAAAGATTCGATTGCATAAATACCCACACATGCACATTGCCAATGCTCTCTATATCAAGCTTCACAAGACAGCATAAAGCTTTTTCAGAGTTTGAACCGCCCCCCTGATCTCGGAATACAATATCCGCATCCCTTAATTCATTCCATAAAAAAGGCAGAAATCCCTGCAAGGACTCATCCGGTCTTGAATGAAGCTGATAGTGTTCTATGTTTTTTATAAATTTATCCACCGCCGCCAACAAATCCCCCGGTTTTATCCCCCTTTCTGCAAGGCTTTTCTCTATAACCGGGTCCTTAATCACTTCCCTTAAGCGCAGGAGAACACCTTTCAGGTCTCCCCTTACAAGCTCTTCAACCTGAAGATTGTCTAAAGTTCCGTCATGGGTATATCTAAGTAAAAGATGTTTTAATTTAGTCTCAAACAGGATGCCGGAAGAGTTTAACGTGTCCTTCAACAAACTGCCTGAGATCTCTTCAAACCCGGCAAAAAAACCTTTAAGAAGCGACGCTGCGGGGATTCTTTCCTGCACCGTATCTATTATGCTATTTTTTATAAAAGACTGAAGCGCCGTTAATTCCTTAAGGTTAAGTTTTTCGGAATCAATGACTTCCAAAAACGACAATATCTTCTTTTGAATAGATTGGACATTACCTGAACCGCCGTTAACAACACGCAACCTTATCGTGTCATCCCTTTTTTCGACCTTTAACAGAAGTCTTTCATTCAACCTTAACGGCACCTCTGTCTTTGCCTCAAAAACCCTGTTCCTAACCTTTAGAGATACGCTGCTTCCTTTAACATATAAAACCCGAGCCTTTACGATATGACCCTCTTTTAAAGTCAAAAAAGGTATTTCCTTCCGGATAACGTTTATGAACTTTCCTGTTCTTCCTGCGATAAATTTATTCATATAGTATTATGGTCAGCATATAAACAAATTATTTAGCGGCAGTGCCGGAGCATATAGCATTAAAAACACAATAGCCACAGTTAATAACATCCGGTTTCGGCATAAACCTCTTTTTGCCTATCCCGTCAAGCACATCATCTACGGCCTTAAAGACCTTTTCCATCTCCTTCTCTCCAACAGTTGTCCTCCCTATGATGTTTGATTCAATAAAGTATAATTCAACACCCGCCGCCTGCCTATTAAATGTCTTAAGGTAGGCAAAGGCGTAGATAAAGAGCTGAAGGTTCTTCCTCGTTTTAGCATCGGCCTTCTTCTGTTCATCCACGGCCGATGTCTTGAAATCTATAATGAACGGAGCCCCATCCCTTTCCTCTATAATATCCCACCTGCCTTTAAGTTTACACCTGTTCATATCTATTAGAAAATCCTTTTCCACAGCGCTTGGATTTATACCGTTTTCCCTATCCTTTTCATAAAATCTCTTTAATGCATCTATGCCCGCCTTAAACCTCAACTCCTCGTGTTCCTTAGACATAAAACCCTCGGACCTCCATGCAGCCTTAAAAACATTCTCAAGGTCTTTATATGAGATTGTCCTTCCCTCCAGTTTACTCTTAAAATACCTTGAAAGCGCTTCATGAACCGCCCTGCCGTATACGACGCTGTGATGAGGCATAACAGGTATCCTCATTATATGAATATATTTATACTTCAAAGGGCAGGTAAGATAGTCGTCTATATGGTAGTGGCTGAGCGTCATGACGTTTTCAGATAAAAGGACTTTCTGCCTTTTTTCCTCTTCCGCGGGCGAGAATCTGCTTATTGATTCAAAGGACTTTGTCTTTACCGATACCTTGCCGGTCTTAACCGTATCAAGCGCCTCTGTAAGAAAAGGACTCGCCTTCTTTGTCCTGACACCGCCGTAGTCACGGGCTGAGGTAAGATAAAGTCTGTCCTTAGCCCTTGTTATTCCAACATAAAACAGCCTTCTTTCCTCCTGAAGGTGAAAACCACCCTCGGGCAGAATATCCTTTACAAGGGGCGGCGGTATCTCGATTGCCTCCCGTCTTCTCCTTCTTGGGAACCTGTCCGATACAAGGCTGACCATAAATACCACGGGGAATTCAAGCCCCTTTGCCTTATGAACGGTCATGATACTCACTGCATCCGCATCCATGTCGGCCTCTGCGGTTGGCGGGTCAAATCCTGCATCTATAAGTGTGTCAAGGTGTTTAACCAGGGTGTTTGCCCTGTCTATATTTAAAGAAAGTTCGATATTAAAGAGGATATCAAAAAACTTTGCAATATTCCTTACCCTTTCTACACCGGCAATGCTTTCATCCTCAACAAGCCTCTGCAGGTAACCCGTACCCTGCAGATATGAATACAAGACCTCGCCCACCCTTACATTGAGCGCCCTCTGGGCATAATCTTCCACATCAGCGATCAATCTCGAAAGCGATATAACCCCTTCCTCTGAAATAAAAAGGTCATTAAGCAGGCTCCTCCCGCCATAAGGGTTTTCTCCCGCATCCTTGCCTTTTTCACCTGTGTCAGCACCTTTCCCAGCCGCTTCCTTAATTAGATAGAATAGAGGGGTCATCCTTCTCCTTGCCAGCGTATTAAGCGGTATGATATCTGCGGCCTTAATGCCGTAGATATCGGAAGTCGCAAGATGAAAAAGGCTTAAGTCGTCGGTAAAATTCGTTATAACCCTGAGGAAAGAGATAATAAGGCGTATCTCTTCGGTAGAGTAAAGCCCCCTGCTGCCGGAGAACCTAAAAGGGATGCCCTTTTGTTTGAGCACCTTAATAAAGGGTTCGGCATCCATGTTCGCCCTTACAAGTATTGCAAAATCTCCAAACTCCCTTTTGGCAGTCTGTCTCTCCTTTAATATCCTTTCAGCGACGCCTTCGGCCTCGGACGATACTGAGTCAAAATCAAGGTAATTCACCTCATTACTGCCTTTACCCCTTGATGCCACGAGTTTTTTACAGACAGATTCCTTAAACTCGAGACGGTCGGGGTTGTTGTGCGTTATAAGCCTGTAGGCCATATCAAGTATCCCCTGATAAGAACGGAAGTTCCGGGTAAGGACCACCTCTTTTAAATCAGGGTACGCACTTTTAAAGTTCAATATATTGCTTATTGCTGCGCCGCGAAATTTGTATATTGACTGGTCATCATCCCCCACGCATGTAAGATTTCTATCTTCCGAGGCAAGGAGTTTTACAAGTTGGAACTGAGCATAGTTTGTATCCTGAAACTCATCGATAAGTATGTAGTCAAACATCTCTCTATAGAGTTTAAGTATCTCCGGCCTCTGCCGAAAAAGTTTAAGGGGTAAAACCACCTGATCCCCGAAATCAACATATCCGTTCCTGTACATAAGTCTCTGATACATCTCATATGCCCTTGCAAGTTCCATCTGCTGGGCGGCATGCCCGTAAAGTTCATTTTTATCGCCATTAGTTTCGATATCTTCCTTGAGTCCCTCTGAAAAAGCGATATACTCCTCCGGTGATATATCTTCATCCTTCAATCTGTTGATCAGGCCAAGAAAGGCGGCAATATATTTAGTGGGATTGCCAAGCGGCCGATAATACGAAAGTTCAAAGCGGAAGAGGTTATCTTTAAGAAAGATGATCCTTTCGGGGTCTGTAAGCACCTTGAAGTCAGGGGTCAACCCGATATCCAGTGCGTGGTCCCTCAAAACGGCGTCACCAAAGGCATGGAAGGTGGATATACGCACATCGGTATAGCCATAGGGTATAAGCCTGTCAACCCTCTCTTCCATCTCATAGGCCGCTTTGTCTGTAAAGGTAAGGGCAAGTATCCTCTCCGGCCTTACCCCACGGTCTATCAAAGATGCTATGCGGCGGGTTATTACAAGTGTTTTCCCCGTGCCTGCCCCTGCAATAACAAGAAGGGGCCCTTTGCCGTGTGTTACGGCTTCAAGCTGTTCAGGATTGAGATTTGAGATTATATCTTCTTTTAGCACTTGACCGTAAAAGCTCCCTGTATAAAGATAACACATCGGGGAAGAAAAACACAGCCCTTAACCCAAATCCCGCTATCGCAGGATTTGGGTTAAAAGATACACTTGACAATAGCTAACTGCCATTATATAGATGAATAAACTTTCTTAAATCTTACGGCTATGACAGCAAACACAACACTTCTACCATACGAGCGTATCATCTTCCCTCTGGATTTTCCTTCTATTAAAGAAGCAAGAGAATACGTAAAACTGCTTAACGGTTACGTCGGAGTCTTTAAGGTGGGGCTGGAACTCTTTGTAAGCGAGGGACCTAAGGTATTTGATGTTATAGCTCAAGAGACCGAAGCAAGGGTCTTTCTTGACATGAAGTTCCATGACATACCTGAAACGGTTAAAAGGGCAATGGCCGCAGCAAATGCTCATAGGGCGAACTTTATCACAGTACACTGCGATGAAGGCGAGAAATTATTAAAAGCCGTTACATCAAGCGCAGATAAAGGAACCATAGTGCTTGCCGTAACCGTTCTTACAAGCATATCAAACGAAGGCCTTAAAGAAATGGGGTTTGTAAAAGAACTGCAGGACCCTTTGATGTTGGTGTTGCAAAGGGCTAAGATGGCAAAAAAGGCAGGGTGCTCCGGCGTGGTCTGTTCAGGTAGAGAGGCTTCGGCTGTAAAGAAAAGCTGCGGAAAAGATTTTCTTGTCATCACCCCCGGCATACGGCCGCAATGGGATAATCTTTTAAGCGACGACCAAGCAAGGGTCTCCACTCCATTTGAGGCAATAAAAAACGGGGCGGACTACTTGGTTGTAGGCCGCCCCATTAAAAACAACTCCAACCCGCAAGAGGCTGCGCAAAAAATAGCGCAAGAGATAGAAGAGGCATTAACAACACTGTAAAGCATTGCTAAATGCCGCTTACGTTTTGCGATAACAAAATCTCACATTGGCAGCAGAGCCTTATGCCTCCTGCCGATTCAGCCAAAAACCCATCTTAAGTTTTTAGATTCCTTTCAATTATCCAAATATAAATCCAGGCACATTATTCTTTTTATCGCCGTATTTAAAAAAGCCCAACTATCAGTATGTCCTCTTTGATGCCTTAAGACGTCTTTTAAGCGCCTCTTTTTGTTTTCTCTTCTTTTTTACGCTTGGCTTTTCATAAAATCTTCTCTTCTTGATCTCTTTGAATGTACCATCTTGAGCAAGTTTCCTTTTAAGTATCTTTAAGGCCTTCTCAAGCTGATTATTTATCACTTTAACTTCCAACTCTACATGTCACCTCCCTCTTACAGGCCCGACAAATAACCCAACTCTCACTCGTAAAATGAGACCTTAACACCTTCTTCGACCCCATTTATGTTCTCATGACAGGCTATCTCATAAACCCTAAGGAATTTCTTAAAAAAAGAAACCCTTAAACAAGTAAGCTCTTAAGGGTCTTTTAAAGACTAAAGTAAAACGATCAAGCTTCTCTGAAAAAAGCACATTTATTGGATAATACACAAATAAAGGCATAATGTCAAAATATTTTATACGGATTGTCATTTAAGAATTAAAAGTGCACAGTTTTTATATAATTTACAATCTATCAAGTGATTTTTTCAATGGATAAGTCCTAACGCCTTCTCTTTATAAAACTTTCTTACCAAAGTGTCTTAACATGCTTATAGCCTCTTATTTTCAGATCTTTACTGATCAAGACACCGCCAATTGTTAATGTCGTAGCAATGATAATACGATCAGCGGGGTCATTGTGTAATCTGCCTCTCAATTGAGTAGATCTAAAGGCAATAGAATTATTTACGGGAATAAATGTTACAAAAGGAAGCGATTCAGACTTTGCCAACCATGACAGCGTATCCATTGAAAGTTTAAGCCTTCCTCTTTCAACCAAAAGGGCAAGCTCCCACACGCTTATCGAAGAAATGTATATATGCTTATCCGGTATAGCATGGTCAATAGCTTCCCTTGCCTTGGCTGAAAGCAGTTCGGGATTGCTAACCCACCATATCCAGACATGGGTATCTAATACAATCATTCCAAAGATTCCCAATCTTCAAGCCCTACAGGCTCGGTTGGATTTTCATACCTAATTACTGTATTCCTTAAGCCCTTAAACACCTCCTCAGGATCCTCTTTGTAAGGCACAATCTTTAATACGGGCTTCCCGTTGTCTGTAATAATTACTTCTTGCCCTGTTTTCTCAATTTGCCTAAAATACTGTAATGCACGCGGTTTGAATTTAGATTTTGAAATAAAATTATTGGTTTCATCTATATGAATCGTATTTTTTTTCATAGGCGCCATCCTCCCTAATCATATAACCATAGTCATATTACCATGGTCATAATGGCTTGTCAAGGGTGCGTGCCCATCCCCTTTTCTTCCAATAATGCCTTAAGTTTTCTTACGGCATCCATTGCGTCGCTTGCATATATATCGGCGCCGATACTCTCGGCAAACTCCTGAGTCACTACAGCGCCGCCCACAATGGTAAAGGTTTTCACCCCGTTTTCTTTAAGGGTTTTTATCACGTCCTTCATCATCATAACGGTAGTTGTCATAAGCGCGCTCAGCCCAACAACATCCACATCGTGTTTCAATGCCTCATCAAGTATCCTGTCTGCAGGGACATTCTTACCCAGGTCTATAACCTCAAATCCGTGATTCTCAAGAAGTGTGGAAACTATATTTTTCCCTATATCATGGACATCGCCTTCCACAGTTGCCATAAGGATTCTGCCGGGGCAATGACCTCTTTCCCCTTTCAGTTCTTTCTTCAAGACACCGAATGCCTTTTTCATGGTTTCAGCGGAAAGCATAACCTGAGGAAGAAAATAGATATTCTTATCAAAACGCCTTCCAACCTCTTCAAGCCCCGGGATGAGGGCATCGTTGCTTATATCAAGAGGTCTTAACCCTTGAGACAAAGCCTCCGCGACAAATGCCTCTATCCTGTCTTTATCGCCGTTTACAATTGCCCTAAAGAGTTTTTTCCCAATATCGCCGTCTTCTTCCTCTATATCAGACAGAACCGCCTCACCCTCGGCCTTAAACCTTTTTATAAACCTTTCAGCGCCCGGGTCAAAACCCTTTAAAAGTAGCGAGGCATGGTACCCTTCCATTATCCTGCTGTTGTGAGGATTAACAATAGCCATATCAAGTCCTGCTCCGATTGCCATCTCAAGAAAAGATGCGTTTATCACCTCTCTGTTAGGCAGGCCGAAAGACACGTTGCTCACGCCGAGTATCGTTGAAACACCAAGCCTTTCCTTAACCATCCTTATTGCTTTCAATGTCTCTTTTGCGGCGTCCTGTGATGCGCTTACCGTTAAGGCAAGGCAATCGATAATAATATCGTCCTTGTGGATACCGTAACTCAAAGCCATTTTAAGTATCTTTTCAGCAATCTTAAATCTGCCTTCCGCCATCGCAGGTATACCGGCTTCATCAAGGGTAAGCCCTATTACCGAAGCGCCGTATTTCTTTACCAGCGGAAGTATCACCAAAAGACTTTTTTCTTCACCGTTTACAGAGTTGACTACAGCCTTTCCGTCAACGGCCTTAAGGCCTTCCTCTATAGCGCTGTGATTTGACGAGTCTATGATAACGGGCGCCTTACAGTTGTCATTAACAGCAAATACGGCCTTTTTAATAAATAACGGCTCATCCACGTTTGGCACCCCTATATTTACATCAAGTATATCCGCCCCATCTTCTACCTGAGATATCGCCTCCTTACGTATCAAGGCCGTCTTGCCCTCAAGTATCTCTTCTCCAAGTTTCTTTCTGCCTGTAGGGTTTATCCTCTCACCTACCAGAAGAGGCCTGTTGCCTTGGCCAAAAAAGACATACGAGGAACGGCTTGCAACCGCCCCCCCTTTTACCGGCTTATATATATCGGCAAGAGGATTTTTTGCAGTGAACTCCCTTACCTCATCGCCCATTTTTCGGATATGCTCAGGGGTCGTGCCGCAACAGCCTCCAACTATCCTCACCCCTAACTCAAGCAGAGACGGCGCCCATTTTGCCATCTCTTCGGGGGTTGCGGGGAATAATGTTTCTTCACCTTCAAGCACTGGTATGCCAGCATTCGGATTTGCTATTAGAGGGAGATCAACAACCTGCCTCAACCTTTCAAGGGTATTGTAAATACCTTCTATGCCAAGGCTGCAGTTTGCTCCAATCGCAGACACCCCAAGAGATCGCGCCACAACACCAAAGACCTCCGGCGTTGTGCCTAAAAGAGTTCTCATATTCGACTCAAATGTCATGGTGGCAAACACAGGCAGTGATGTCGCATCCCTTGCCGCTATAACCGCCGCCTTTAATTCCTTTATGTCCATCATGGTCTCAACAAGCAGAATATCCGCCCCGCCTCTTTCAAGGGCTGAGACCTGCTGAGAAAATATATTTACTGCATCGTCAAAGCTAAGATCGCCGACCGGTTCAATAAACTTACCCGTAGGCCCTACCGATGCAGCCACAAGGACATCGCCCATAGACGCTTCTTTTGCTATCTTAACCGCCTGTATATTTATCTTGTCCACATCATTTTCCAGGCCGTATTCCTTAAGTTTAACCCTGTTTGCCCCGAAGGTATTGGTGGTTACCACCTGAGCGCCGGCATCTATATATGCCATGTGCACATCCTTTACAACATCCGCCTTGGTAAGGTTCCATGTCTCAGGACACTCGCTGCCCTTAAGCCCTTCCTTTTGAAGCATCGTGCCGGTTGCGCCATCAAAAAGAAGCACACCGTTATGAAGTTCGTTCTTTATATTCATCATCCCCGTATCAGCTTTCTGTCCCCTTTCAAGGGGAGAGAGATGTCTATATGGCCGGCAAGGGTATCCCTGCGGCGGCCTTCCACCAATATCTGAACACCCTTTATCTCTCTAAAATTCAGTACTATAGAGTTTACTACGGAAAAAATGGTCTGCAGTTCAGCAAGGCTGCCGCCCGGGTGGTTTGCAACTATCTCCCTGCTGAAATCAACATATGCAATCGCGCCTTTAATTTCCACGTTAAGAAGTTTTGTGCCCGAAGGTATGGTCTTTGTATCCAGGCCTCGCACGCCTGTTATAAGGTCTTTAATTACAGACTCTATCTCACGCTTAATGCTGTCCTCTTCAATGCTGAATCTCCTGCCCACAAGGTTAAGCCCCTTATTATCCGAAAAATAAAGGGTCACCTTTCTTAAATCCTTCTTCTTCGACCCTCCTCTTCTTTCAATGCGTTTGGATATCTTTTTATGCGGAACCACCGGCGGAAACAACTCTTCCCTGTAATTTACCGCCAAAACCGCCACTAAAATAAAAAACGCCGCAATAGCAAAAGGAAGCAGAGAAGAAACCAGCGATCTCTTTTTTGACTTTCTTTTTCTCTTAACCGAGGATTTTTTACCCGTGTTTTTTTTCTTTTTCGCCATTATTAAACCGCAGCAATGTCGATCTTTTCTATTCTGCCAAGGCTCTTCCCTATAAAACGCTTCCCTACAAGGGCAAACCTCTCAGTGGAATCGGTTACAAGATACCGGCGGCTTCCTCTGCCCGTATCTTTCAACTCCCCTTTTTTTAACAGACAATCTTTCACCTTTAACGCCGTCTCTTCAGCAGAATCCACAAGCACAACCCCATCTCCCATAACCTTGCCGATGACACCCTTTAAAAGGGGGTAGTGTGTGCACCCAAGTATAAGCGTGTCTATATCCTTTTTCTTAAGTTCTTCAAGATAATGCCGTGCGGACATAACGGCCACTTCGTTATCCGTCCACCCTTCTTCTGCAAGAGGGACAAAGAGAGGGCATGGCCGAGAAAAGACCTGAAGTGCGTCGTCCATTCTCTTTAAAACATCCACATACGCCCCGCTTCGAACAGTGCCGTCTGTGCCTATCACACCTATACGACCGTTCCTTGTAATCTTTTTCGCCCTCTCCGCCCCGGGCTCTATAACGCCGATTATAGGCAAAGAATGCAAAGACTTAAGTTCAGGCAACGAGTATGCGGAGGCCGTATTGCAGGCGACAACAAGAACCTTTAGTCCCAAGTTCACCAATAACGCCGCTACCTCTTTTGAATAACGTACCACGGTCTCGGCAGACTTGGTTCCATAAGGCACCCTTGCCGTATCACCCAAATAGATGGTATCTTCCCTTGGAAGGAGCTTTACTATCTCACTAAGTACGGTGAGTCCCCCAATGCCGGAATCAAAGACTCCTATATGTTTATGCATAACAAACAAATGATATTTAAAGGATAACCCTTGAAAGTTAGATAAGCATTAAGTTTATGGGATGGATAAATAGATGTCAAGCTCTTAAGGGGTCCCCAAAAACCTGAATCTGTTTTTTTGGGAA
>JALXFI010000294.1 GCA_027069035.1 bacterium | reverse complement strand
GTGGTCGTTTACTATAATGAAGTCTCCGATAACAAAGGGTTTGTCAAGGACTATGGAAAGAGACGAGAGAAGGTCTCCCAGTATGTTTTGTACCGCCAAAGCTACGGCAATGCCCCCGACGCCAAGTCCGGCTATAAGGGCGGTGATGTCTATGCCCATATTATCGAGAGCAATCATAACAATAAGCACATAGAAGACAATCTTTCCTATAAAACCGATGGCTGTTATTGTGGTTACCGTTGCAGCGTCTTTTTCGAGATATCTTTTCTTGTAACGGTCTATAAAGAAGGAGATGATGGAATTGCCCCAAATAATAGACTGAAAAAGAATAATGATAACAATAATACCTTTTATAAGTTTTACAGTAGGGGGGGGGAGTATAAGAACATAGGATGATATATATATTGAGAGCGCCAGGAGAAATATAAATTTGGTTTTTGATAATAGATCTGCCGCAAGGTTGTCAAAGTCCGTCTTGGTCTTTTTTGCAAAGGCGGTTAGATACTTGGTTATACTGCCTTTCATAACATTTAAAACTATGATAGCGGCAAACATCAAAAATATAGCGATAAACCATGCCTTTAATGAATTTCCGTAAAAATTAAGTTTTAGAAGCCACATACCTTACTACCTCCGGTATTATCTTTTCTCTTGCCAATTGGAGAGAAATTCAAAAAGTTCTTCAGGCGGCTTGATCCAGATATCCGCCGCTGTCGGACGCAATTCTTCGTTTACAAGGACGTTAAGTCCTCTTCCCTTAAGCGCCCTGAACGCATCTTCATCTGTAAGGTCGTCGCCCAAATAGCTTACAGGAACGCCCTCTCCCACCTCATTTAAGATTGTGTTTACCGCAGTGCCTTTGTTTATGCCTGAAAAACGAAACTCTATGCCTCCGTTGAATATCTGGGGTCTTATATCCGTCTTGAGATTAAGCGTTGCGAAGTCTTTAAAAACCTTGCTGCTTAAAACTTCTGTTATATCCGGCTCAAGACCTCTAAGATGAAGAGCAAGACTTGAAGATTTCCTTTCACACCGGTTCTCCATGCCCATATCTTTTATCCATCTTTCGATTAGATCTATATCATTAAATGCATCCTCTTTCAAATCCTCAACATGTAAAGTCCCGTCTGTCATAAGCCTTTCCCAACCATGACAGCCCCATATCTCAGGCGGTTTCTCCAAACCAAGAAGGTTGACTATATCTTTTGACTGTCTTCCGCTTACTATAATGAGATATATGCGATGAGCATCCATTATGTCGGTTAGTATCTGAGTCACCCCGGGATAAGGATATGCCCTCTCCCTTTCTGCTGTAAACGGGGCGATCGTTCCATCATAGTCAAGCATGAGGACACATTTGTCACTGGTTCCGATTTCCTTTAAAAATCTGTTCAGGTCAAATGCGGCATTGAGTATCTTCAACTAATATCCTTCATTCTGTTTTTGTATAAACCTGCATTGTAATCTTTAACTGAAGTAATGCCCCTTCACTACTGTGAAGTTATATTGTCTTCACTATCATCACTATTATGAGCATCTCCGACCTCTCATTATAGAGACTTACTCACCTCTTTCACTACCACCGCCCGAACGGGCAATTGACGGATTAGACTTTCACCAACTGATATATAGACACCTCTTGGCGTACCGAATGCACACGGAGGATTGTATCGGTTTACCCTTTTTCAATATTAAGCTTTAAAAAATGCGTGGCGCATGAGATACAGGGGTCGTAGTTGCGTATCGCCTGTTCACAGCGCCATTTAAGTTCTTCTTCCGGCAGGTGGAGGTGTTTCGGGATAAACTTAAAGAGGTCGTCTTCAATGATGCCCTGATTTTGTGAGGTAGGCGGCACTATCCTCGCATCGAGTATTGCGCCGTTGTCATCAAGACGATATCGATGATAGAGCACTCCCCGCGGAGCCTCGCTTGAGCCGTATCCTACAGCCCCCTTAGGTTTTGGTTCAACATACGGTTCTTTGGGCATCTTATACGCGTCAATTATACGAAGCGCTTCCTCGCAGGCATAGAGCAATTCAACACTCCTTACAATAATACTTTTAAAGGGATTCAAACACCTGCCCGCCAGCCCCGCTTTAGATGCCTCTTTTTTTGCAAGGGGCGTAAGATGCTCAAAGTTGATATTGAATCTTGCCATCGGCCCGACAAAGTATTTGCCCCCGTTTTTAAGAACGGAATGAAGGGCGTTAGAGTGTTTTACATGCCTTTCAACAAAATGGTTTTCATACTCGCTCACATCAATATCAAGCCCTCTGTTTGATACGATCCTGCCTTCATTAATGGGATACTCCTCGGGATGAGTCATGGAAACAAATTCATAATCCTGCTCAAGATCCGGAAATGGAAATCCTCCGGTCAATCTTATGGTGTCAATGGCGGCCTCTTTTGCCCATTCAAGCTCTTCGATAAGCGGTTTAAACTCTTCAAGCTCAGGCGTTCTGTAAAAACCTCCCACACGCACATTGATGGGATGCACCTCTCTTCCCCCGACAAGAGTCATAATGGCATTGCCTGCCTTCTTGAGCTTAAGTCCCCGCTCAACAATCTCAGGATAATCCTTTGCCATATGCAAGGCGCTCTCATATCCAAGAAAGTCAGGGGCATGAAGCATATAGATATGAAGGGTATGGCTCTCTATCCATTCCCCGCAGTAAAGGAGCCGCCTCAAAGCCCTGAGCTGTCCGTCAACCTTCACACCAAAAGCCCTCTCTATTGCATTGACAGCGCTCATCTGATATGCAACGGGACAGATACCGCAGATACGCGCCGTAATGTCAGGGGCTTCGCTGAACATACGCCCGCGAAGAAGAGCTTCAAAAAACCTTGGGGGTTCAAAGATATTGAGCCTTACATCCGCAAGTTCGCCGTCCTTTATCTTTATATAGAGTCCGCCCTCACCCTCTACCCTGGCAAGGCAGTCCACCTTTATCGTCTTAGCCTTTTTCACAGTCTTTACCCGCTTTTTTAAAGGCCTCGGAGGCTGCATTAAACGTCCGGAAAGACCTTACGATATCTTCGTTTTTAACACCCATTTTCTGCCACAACTCGGTCAATGAAGCGGTGTTCGGCGTCTCCATCGGGCCGTAACAACCAAAACAACCCCTATTGTAGGAAGGGCATATAGCATTGCAGCCTGCGTGTGTTACAGGTCCGAGACAGGGTATCCCCCCTCCCACCATAACACACGGTGTGCCCCGCAGTTTACACTCAATACAGAGGCTGTATGAAGGAATATTTGGCCTTCTGCCATTAAGGGAGGCATTTAAAACCTCAAGCAGTAATTTTTTATTTACAGGGCAGCCCTGAAGTTCAAAATCGACGCTGACATAATGAGAAACAGGCCTTGACTGTGAAAGTGTATCGATATAGTCCGGTCTGGCATAAACATAGGAAATAAACTCTTTAATATCCTTAAAATTTCTCAATGCCTGAATCCCGCCGGCAGTGGCGCATGCGCCTATGGAAACAAGAATTTTTGAGACACGGCGCACCTTGTGTATCCGCTCGGCATCATGGGCTGTTGTAATCGAGCCCTCAACAAGTGATATGTCGTAAGGTCCCTTTACAACAGCGCGAGAGGCCTCAGGAAAGTTTGCGACCTCTACGTTCTGAGAAAGCATCAAGAGTTCGTCTTCACAGTCAAGAAGACTCAACTGGCACCCGTCGCAGGAGGCAAACTTCCACACCGCAAGTTTCGGTTTATGTTTTATATTACCTTTTTGCATAGTATGTTTAACAGTCTTTACTAATAAATCTGTGTCTTAAAAAAACAAGTTGAACACGGATAAATACGGATGCACACGGATTTTAAAAGCAAAAGATAAAGGCCTTTTAGTTTTATATAAAAAAACAATCCACCCTTTCCGCTTAAATCTGTGTTCTGTTAAAGATAATTCTGTGTCTTATGTGTTTTTCAGTCTTTTTCAGTGACCTCAGTGTTTTCTGTGGTTCAAAGTCTCTTAGTGTTGGGGACAGCGCCCATTCTACGTATCACCTCTTCAGCCTCGCCGTAAATAGGCACAGTCCCCCAACTAAATCTCCCTCTTCCCAAAGATATGTTTTATATCGGCATAACTAAAGACAGGACCGTCTTTGCATATAAATGTCGGGCCGTACTGACAGTGGCCGCAGAGGCCGATCCCGCATTTCATATTCCGTTCCATTGAAAGAAATATCTTTTCATCACTAATGCCCATTCCCTGAAATTCTTTCAGTGTAAAGCGCATCATTATTTCAGGCCCGCACATCATCACAACCGTGTGAAAAGGGTCAAATTGTGCCCTTGAAATAAGACTTGTTACAACCCCGACATTTCCCTTCCAGTCCTGAGCAGCACTGTTTACCGTCACATCCACATACAGGTCGAACCTTCCCCTCCACTGCTCAATTTCACGTTTATAGAGAAGGTCACCCGGCACCCTTGCGCCGTAAAGGAGTATTATTTTGCCGTACTTCTCCCTTTGAGAAAGTATATGGTAAAGGGTCGGCCGCAGAGGAGCAAGCCCTATGCCGCCGGCCACCAATACAACATCACTCCCCTTAGCCTCTTCCACAGGCCAAGGCCTTCCAAAAGGCCCCCTTACCCCTATAACATCCCCGCGCCGAACCCTGCTCATTGCATCGGTCACCTTACCAACAACCCTTACGGTATGCACAATCACACCTGTATCAGAAGGACTGCCGCTTATGGATATAGGCACCTCGCCTTTGCCAAAGATATAGAGCATATTAAACTGGCCGGGGGCAAATTGAAATCCTTTATCTTTATCATCCGCACATCGCAGCTCAAATGTAAAGACATCCTGGGTCTCTTTTCGCATCCTCTCAACCAGGTACCGCTCAGGCGCCATAGGATAGCGGATATCTTTATTCATCACATACATCATCAGGAATGTGCCCTGCCA
>JALXFI010000293.1:1022-1670 GCA_027069035.1 bacterium | reverse complement strand
GATATTTTCCTTCCTAAGGATGGTGACAAGAACAAATGTAAAGATAGTAATATGTATGTTCGCGACTCCCGAGTATCAACGTATAAAATAATTAAAAGAGATCCTGCCCTCCCGAGCGCTGTGCAGATTGATTTAGAATTAGATAGTCGATATATGACCCCTTACACAAATGAGGCCGCAGATCAGCTTAATAGGGAAAGGTTGTGTTTTGTTTTACAATGGAAAAAGAAAAAGACCCAGAAGGTAACAGAAGGCGGATGCTTTAGTAACCCTATTATAAAAACACTCATTGAAGTAGACAAATTCAAGTTAGTAAAAGAATTATTTTCTGAGTAATTGGAGGGTGAGACATGAATAACAGCATGAAAGCCCTTTTATATGCAATAAAGCACGGAAAACACATTGACTGTAGAATTTTAGATTTTCCAATAGCAAGAGAGTTGTGCCTTATATACAACTCTGCAAAGGAGAATTTTCATGGAAATCTTTATCACTTTCTTTCGTATATCAGAGAAAGGCACGGAGGAACTTACTCTCTTGTTTTGGAGAAATCTGTAGAAGAATTTGAAGATTTTTCTGAGGAAGAATTTGAAGGTCTTATAAAATTTCTAACAACCCTTGCCAAGGAACGAGTAATTACAGATTTTT
>JALXFI010000293.1:0-1012 GCA_027069035.1 bacterium | reverse complement strand
TGGTAATCCAGAAAATATTGATAAAGTTCTAAGAGAAATGCAACATGTACTTGATGAAGTAAACAGTTTTAGTAACTCAGAAAGAGTTTTGGAAGTGTCTGGTCTGATTGATGAGATATTGCAGGACATAAAAGAAAAACAACAAAATCCAGGCATACCGGGAGTATCTACCGGGTATAAAAGTCTTGATGAAAAGATAGGAGGCTACAGAGAAGGAAATCTTATCTATATTGGTGGCAGGCCTTCTCAAGGTAAGAGCGCCTTTGCTATAAACTCTGCTCTTAGAGTTGCTGAGAAATACCCTGTGCTAATTATATCCAGAGAAATGACTGCCAAACAAATCATGATTAGAATGATTTCTATTATATCCAGTGTGCCAATTATCAAGATGGAATTTGGTATAGGATTGTCGGATTCAGACTTAGAAAAGATAAAAGAGGCAGCAAGTTACATAAAGAAACTTCCAATATATCTTGATGAAGATTTCTCAAGGCCTTTTTATTCTGTACTTGATAACATAAAAAAGCATGTGGATGAATTTGGAGTTAGAGTCGTGTTTGTTGATTATATACAGCTTCTTGCTGAAAGAAGTTCTGACTCTGTCCACGAACTTGGTAGAATATCTCGTGGCTTGAAATTGGTAGCAAACGAAAAGAATATAACCGTTGTTTGTTTATCTCAATTAAACCGGGAAGTTGAAAAACGTGATGACAAAAGACCAAAAGCATCAGACCTAAGACAGTCAGGAAACATGGAAGAGGATGGAGATATAGTGGCGTTCATTTACAGGGATGAGGTTTATAACCCAGACTCACCTTTGAAAGGGAAGATGGAATTTATCATTGAAAAGAACAGACCTAATGGAATTCTCGGAACGGTGTTGTTGAACTTTGATAGTAATGTGTATAGAATCACGGAGGAATGATATGAAACAGAAAAGAAAAGGATACTTGTTTGAAAAACATTTAGAAAAACGAGTGAATGAGAAATTTCCAAAAGGCAAGTTTAGAAG
>JALXFI010000292.1 GCA_027069035.1 bacterium | reverse complement strand
TGAGCGACCTTTACCGTCCGCTTTATCTTATTGAAACCCCTTTTGTCAAGACAACGGTGGAATCGGCGGAACTGATAAAATATGCCTCAAACGCCTTTCTTGCAACGAAGATATCGTTTATCAACGAGGTGGCAAATCTATGCGACAGGGTCGGAGCTGATGTACATGTTGTGGCAAAGGGAATGGGGCTCGACCATCGAATAGGTCAAAAATTTCTCCACCCAGGCCCGGGTTTCGGCGGCTCGTGTTTTCCAAAAGACACAATGGCACTTGCCAAGATGTCAAGAGACAATGGGCTTGAGTTTAAACTCGTTGAGGCGGCCATTGAGGTGAATGCAGCGCAAAAATCCCTTATGGTTGAAAAGATAAAAGGTGCGCTCGGGACACTTAAGGACAGAAAGATTGCTGTCTGGGGGCTTACCTTTAAGCCGAATACGGATGATATGAGGGATTCGCCGTCTTTGGATATCATAAACGCCATGTGTAAGGAGGGGGCTCAGGTTTCGGCATACGACCCTGCCGGTCTTGAAGAGGCCGAAAATATTTTTGGCGATATGATAAATTATTTTAAGGATATGTATGACGTGCTTAAGGATAGTGACGCCCTTGTTTTGCTTACCGAATGGAATCAGTTCAGAAATCCTGATTTTGAAAAGGTAAAAGATTTATTGAAAGAACCTCTTATCGTTGATTTAAGGAATATATTTGACCGAGAGAAGATGGAGAAACTCGGGTTTAAATACTTCTGTGTGGGAAGGTAGGTAATAATATGGAGAGAGCATTGGTAACGGGAGGCGCCGGCTTTTTAGGCTCGCACCTTTGCGAAAGGCTGTTGAACGAGGGACTTTATGTGACATGTCTTGACAACCTTCTTACGGGAAATCCAAAGAACATCGGCCATCTTATAGGTCATGACAGGTTCAGGTTTGTAAAGTATGATGTTACCGATTATCTGCATGTTGAAGGCAAGCTGGATTATATCCTCCACTTTGCATCGCCTGCAAGCCCGGATGATTACCACAGGCATCCGATACATACGCTTAAGGTAGGCTCTCTCGGCACCCATAAGACCCTCGGGCTTGCCCTTGCGAAGAAAGCAAGATACCTTGTTGCATCAACATCGGAGGTTTACGGCGACCCGCTTATTCATCCGCAGAAAGAAGATTACTGGGGCAATGTAAACCCTATTGGGCCGCGGGGGGTGTATGACGAAGCAAAGAGATTCGGCGAGGCTATGGTTATGGCATACCAGAGGGTGCATAAGCTTGACACAAGGATAGTGCGTATATTCAACACCTTTGGGCCGAGAATGCGTATTAAAGACGGAAGGGCTGTGCCTAATTTTATCACTCAGGCTATAAATAATGAGGATATAACTGTGTATGGCGATGGTTCGCAAACGCGAAGTTTCTGTTACATATCGGACCTTGTTGAGGGTATCGTAAGGCTTCTTTTCTCTGATTACAAATTGCCTGTAAACATAGGAAACCCTTTAGAGGTCTCTGTTCTTGATATGGCAAAGAAGATAAAGGATATAGTAGGCAGTAAAAGTGAAATAATCTTTAAGCCCCTTCCTGTTGATGACCCCAAGGTACGCCAGCCAGATATAACGCTTGCAGGCGATATACTCAAGTGGAGCCCGAATGTAAGCATAGATGACGGGCTGAAACAAACAGTGGAGTATTTTAAGTCAGTCTTGTCAGGTGATTGCTAATCCTTCTGTTTTTGATGGATGATTTGAGTTCTTTTCTCCAATATGCGGCGGAGATAAGGTTTTATGGAGTGCATTAATAACCCTCAGTTTGCGGAATGAACCGAATAAGAAATTTTTCTATCATTGCTCATATTGACCACGGCAAGTCAACCCTTGCCGACAGGCTTTTAGAAGCCACAGGCACGCTTGATGTGCGTGAGAGGATAGACCAGTTTCTCGACCAGATGGATATTGAAAGAGAAAGGGGCATCACCATAAAGGCGCAGACCGTGAGGATGATATATAAGGCAAAAGATTCAAACGAGTATATATTCAATCTTATAGACACGCCGGGGCATGTTGACTTCAGTTATGAAGTATCAAGGAGCCTTGCCGCATGTGAAGGGGCCGTGCTTGTGGTTGATGCCTCGCAGGGTGTTGAAGCGCAGACGCTTGCCCATGTATATACGGCCATAGACAATGACCTTGAGGTGTTCCCCGTCATAAACAAGATAGACCTGCCTAATGCCGACCCCGAAAGGGTTAAAAGAGAGATCAGGGATGTCATAGGGCTTGATGCTTCGGATGCCCTTTTGATAAGCGCCAAGAAGTCTGTAGGCATCGATAAACTGCTTGAGATGATTATAAAGAAGGTACCGCCTCCGGATATGCAGACTGAGGCGCCGTTAAAGGCCCTTATATTTGACAGTTGGTACGATCCGTATCAGGGTACTATAGTCTTGATAAGGATTTTTGAGGGAAGGCTCAGAAAAGGCATGAACGTCGTTTTTATGGCCAACAAGAAGGTCTTTCAGGTTGAAAAGGTCGGTGTGTTTCACCCAAAGGCAGTGGAAGTCGATGAACTCTGTGCCGGTGAGGTGGGTTTTCTTATTGCAGGTATTAAATCCGTAAAGGATACCAAGGTAGGTGATACGATAACGGAAGAGAATAGGCAGACCTTGAATCCCTTGCCAGGGTTCAGGGTTGTAAAGCCTATGGTTTTCAGCGGTTTTTACCCTGTGGATTCAGCCGATTATCCTCAACTGAGGGATGCCATGGAGAAATTGAGCCTTAATGATTCTTCATTTACCTTTGAACCGGAAACATCTGCGGCGCTTGGATTCGGTTTCAGGTGCGGTTTTTTAGGGCTTCTTCACAGGGAGATAGTCCAGGAGAGGCTTGAAAGGGAGTACGGCATAGACCTTATTACAACCGCCCCCAATGTCGCGTATCGGGTAGTAAAAAAAGACGGCACATCATTGTATATAGAAACCCCTGCCCATCTTCCGCCCGAAAAATCTATAGAAAGGATTGAAGAGCCCTTTATACTTGCGACAATACATATGCCAAAGGAGTACCTTGGCCCTGTTTTTTCTCTTTGTGAAGAGCGGAGAGGGGTGCAGAAGGAGCTTAAGATATCGGAAAGCGGCAGGGCGATAATCCAGTATGAACTTCCCTTGAATGAGATAGTCTTTGATTTTTTTGATAAGCTTAAATCAGTGACAAGGGGCTATGCGTCGCTTGATTATGAGCTTAAAGATTTTAAAGAGTCAAACCTGGTAAAGCTTGATGTGCTTATAAACGGTGATATGGTCGATACGCTTTCTCTGATTGTTCATAGGGACAAGGCTTTTTATAAAGGCAGGGAGCTTGTAAAAAAGGTGAAAGAGGTTATCCCGCGGCAGCTTTTTGAAGTGGTAATACAGGCCGCAATCGGCTCAAAGATAATTGCAAGATCAAGCGTTAGTGCGTTAAGAAAGAATGTGACTGCAAAGTGTTACGGCGGCGATATAACGAGAAAGAGAAAGCTTATTGAAAAACAGAAGGAAGGCAAAAAGAGGATGAAAAGAGTTGGAAAGGTGGAAATACCGCAAGAGGCATTTCTTGCCATACTAAAGGTGGGGTGATTTACAGGTTGCATGTTGCGGGGGAAGCGCGGGACTGTCCCTGTCCAGATAACAGAGTACAGAACACAGATGAAAGATAGTCTGAATTCTGAATGTCTGTTGTCTGTATTCTGGAATAGGTGCTGTCCCCAATTAGTCAGAATACTAAAGAATGAAAGGAAATAGTATGAGTGAAAAGAAAAAAAGCGTAGTTAGAGAAACCGTTGAAGCTGTTCTTATTGCACTTGTGCTGGCGCTGTTTATAAGGACGTTTGTTATTCAGGCATTTAAAATACCTTCAGGTTCGATGGAGCCTACCCTGCTTATAGGAGATCATCTTCTTGTCAATAAGTTTATATACGGCATAAGGATCCCGTTTACCGATGTTAAGCTTCTGAGTTTTAAGAAGCCGGAGAGGGGCAGTGTTATAGTATTTAGATTCCCTGAGGATACAAGCAAGGATTTTATAAAGAGGGTCATAGCTGTTGAAGGCGATACGGTTGAGATAAAGAATAAAAAATTATATATTAACGGAAAACATCTTAAAGATACTCATGCACATTTTGTTGAAAAAAGCATCCTGCCGAGGACTGTTGACCCAAGGGACAATTTTGGTCCTATAACCGTTCCCAAGAACAGCATTTTTGTCATGGGCGACAACAGAGACAGGAGCTATGACAGCAGGTACTGGGGTTTTGTCGATCTTAAATATGTGGAGGGCAAGGCTCTTATAATATACTGGTCATGGGACTCCAATTATCATATACGTTTTGCCCGAACAGGGATGATAATACGTTAAAAAAGTTTTAATCCCGCCATTGCGGGATTAAACACCCAAAAACAGAGATAGGTTTTTGGGAAATACGTTTGACTTTATTTTTATAACCTGCTATAAGAACTTAAAACCCTTTAACTTGGTCCGGGAGATCAAGAAGGGAGAGGTTGATGGATGTTAGTGTAAAAAAATATATCTATATAAAGCCTTCTTGCTTGTTAGGCAGGAAGGCTTTTTTTTGGGTTTCTTGTTGTAGGAAGCAGATATGAAGGAAAGAAAATATGTAATACTTAATGAGCGTGATGTAAAAAGGACTATTACGCGTCTCTCTCATGAAATAATTGAAAAAAACAAAGGCACGGACGGCATTATACTGCTTGGGATACCCACAAGGGGAAGGTTCCTTGCCAAGAGGGTAAGAGACTGCATAATGGAGATAGAAGGGGTTAAGGTGCCTACCGGCGCCATAGATGCCACTCTCTACAGGGATGATATTTCAAGGAAGGATGAACAACCGCCGCTTAAAGAGATGGATATACCCGAAAATATTGATGACAAGAAGATAATACTCTTTGATGATGTCCTTTTTACAGGGAGAACTATAAGGGCTGCAATGGATGTGATCATGGACTTTGGCAGGCCAATGTTTATACAGCTTGCCGTTCTTGTCGACAGAGGTCATCGTGAACTGCCGATAAAGGCTGATTTTATAGGGAAGAATCTTCCCACTTCGCTTAAGGAGGAAGTCAAGGTGTCTCTGAAAGAATGTGACGGCAAAGATGAGGTCGTTATAAGAGAGACATTTTAAAAAAAAGTTTTTATGGTGTTGTAAGTGATTGATAATGCAATAAAAAGAAAAGACCTGCTTGGCATGGATGACCTTACAGTTGATGAGATCGAGGCTGTTCTTGAAACGGCTGAAAAGCTAAAAGAGGTCTCTCAAAGGGATATAAAGAAGGTTCCCACCCTGAGGGGTAAGACCATAATAAATCTTTTTTTTGAACCGAGCACAAGGACACGCACCTCTTTTGAGCTTGCGGCAAAGCGTATGAGCGCTGATGCTATAAATATATCTGCATCCGCAAGCAGCGTGGTAAAGGGCGAGACCTTGATCGATACGGCTATGAACCTTGAGGCAATGAACCCGGATGCCGTGGTTATAAGACACCCTTCCCCCGGAGCCCCGCATATAATATCCAGGCTCTTAAAATCATCTGTTGTAAATGCAGGCGACGGGGCGCATGAACATCCGACTCAGGCTCTTTTAGATCTTATGACGGTAAAGGAAAAAAAGAAGAGGCTCTCAGGCCTTCAGGTGGTTATAGTTGGAGACATAACCCATAGCCGTGTTGCAAGGTCAAATATTATAGGGTTTAAAAAGTCAGGAGCAAAGGTGAGGGTTGTGGGGGCCCCGACCCTTATACCTTATGGTATAGAGAATATGGGGGTTCAGGTATCGTATGATTTGAAAGAATCTATAAAGGATGCGGATGTTATTATGATGCTGAGGATTCAGAGGGAAAGGCAGGAGGGGGCGCTTTTGCCGTCTTTGCGTGAATACTCCATACGTTACGGGCTTGATATGGAAAAACTTGAAGATGCGCCGAAGGATGTTATAATCCTTCACCCGGGACCACTGAACAGGGGGGTTGAGATATCCCCTGAGGTGGCGGACAGCCCTTATTCCCTTATACTTAATCAGGTTTCAAATGGGCTTGCTGTCAGGATGGCGATATTCTATCACCTTCTGGGGGGGAAGGAATGAGTTTTTTGTTAATAAAAGGTGGGAGGCTTATAGACCCTTTGCAGGCCGTTGACGGTCTTTACGACATTGTTGTCGAGAAGGGTAGAGTAAAAGATGTTTTGAAGGCCGGCATGTTGGCAGGGAATGATTTAAAAAACAAAGGCAAGGTGATTGATGCAGAAGGGTTGTGGGTGATACCGGGCATGATCGATATGCACTGTCATTTAAGAGAGCCGGGAGAGGAGTATAAAGAGACGATCAAGACAGGCACAACGGCCGCTGTTGCCGGAGGGTACACATCGCTTGCTGCAATGGCAAACACTATTCCTGTAAACGATAACGCGTCGGTTACGGATTTTATTTTAAATAAAGCAAGCGTGGAGGGGGCGGCAAACGTCTTACCTGTAGGAACGGTTACAAGGGGGATGAAAGGCGAATCTCTTGTTGATATGGGCGAGTTGAAGGATGCCGGGGTTGTCGCCTTTTCAGATGATGGAAGGGCGGTTATGAACAGCGAGATTATGCGCAGGGCGCTTGAATATTCAAAGGCCTTTGATCTGCCGATAATATCACACTGCGAGGATACCAATCTTTCAGGGGCCGGAGTCATTCACGAAGGTTACGTCTCTGCGGTTACGGGCCTTAAAGGGATGCCGTCTGAATCCGAGACGGTTATGATAGGCAGGGATATTGCGCTTGCAGAACTCACCGGAGGGCGGCTCCATATTGCCCATGTAAGCACTGCGTATGGGGTTGAATTGATAAGAGAGGCAAAGGCAAGAGGGGTGAATGTTACCGCCGAGGTGACGCCTCATCACCTGACCCTTACGGATGACGCTGTAAGAGGTTTTGACACAGCGGCAAAGGTGAACCCTCCCCTGCGCGGTGAAAAAGACAGGGAGGCGCTTATAAACGGCCTTGAAGACGGCACAATAGATGTTATAGCAACCGACCACGCCCCTCACAGCCTTGTTGAAAAGGATGTTGAGTTTGATGCGGCGTCTTCCGGGATGATAGGGCTTGAGACATCGCTATCCCTTTGCCTTTCCCTTTTATTTAAAAAGAGGATAAATTTATCTGCCCTGATAGAAAAACTTACCAAAAATCCTGCCCGTATCCTTGGGCTGGAAAGGGGCGCCCTTAAAAAAGGATTTAAGGCCGATATTGCTATCATTGATCCCAATGCCGAGTGGGTTGTTGATACTTCAAAGCTTTATTCCAAATCCGCCAACACGCCTTTTAGGGGGTGGAAGATGAGGGGCAGGGTTGTAAAGACTATTGTAAACGGAAAGGTTGTGTATGGTTAAGAAAAAAAAGGCGTTCCTTGCCCTTGCCGACGGCACGGTCTTTGAAGGTGTTTCAGTCGGGGCTCAAGGTGAGGCTGTTGGAGAGGTGGTCTTCAACACCTCACTTACAGGATATGAAGAGATACTTACCGACCCTTCATATAAGGGGCAGATGGTTGTCATGACTTATCCTCATATAGGAAACTATGGGACAAACGACGAAGATATTGAGTCAAAAAGGCCTTGGGTCGAGGGTTTTATTGTAAAGGAGGCGTGTCCGTATCCAAGCAACTGGAGGTGCAAGGAGACGATTGGTGAATACCTTAAAAGGGCGGATGTTGTTGCTATAGGCGATATAGACACAAGGGCGCTTACATGCCATATCCGCAGTGAAGGCGCTATGATGGGCGTTATATCGACATCCGTTGATCTTGACAGACTTGTAGAGAAGGCTCGGTCAGCCCACGGCCTTGTTGGGTTTGATCTTGTTAAAGAGGTGACTTGCGAGAAACCTTACAAATGGAATGAGGGGCTATGGACAATCGAGCATGGGTATGCTGAAACTGCGCCTGTCACATCAGGAGAAGAGAAGAAACTCAGGGTTATTGCTTATGATTATGGTATAAAATTTAATATTTTACGAAATTTATCTAATGTAGGTTGTGATGTTACAGTGGTGCCTGCCTCTACAAGCGCAGAGGATGTGCTCGAGATGAAACCGGATGGTGTATTCCTTTCAAACGGGCCCGGAGACCCTGAGGGGGTGGATTATGCCGTAAAGAACGTGAAAAAACTTATTGGGGTTCTGCCCATATTTGGGATATGCCTTGGGCATCAGATACTCTCCCTTGCCCTTGGAGGCAGGACGTTCAAACTTAAATTCGGCCATCATGGAGGCAATCATCCAGTAAAGGATTTAAAAAGCGGCAAGGTAGAGATTACCGTCCAGAACCATGGTTTTGCCGTTGATATAGACTCTCTCGAAGGTGTTGCGGAACTTACGCATCTCAATCTGAATGACAGGACGGTTGAGGGGATACGACACAAGGAGTTTCCTGTTTTTTCCGTTCAGTATCATCCGGAGGCCTCTCCAGGGCCAAGGGACTCGGTCTATCTTTTTAAGAAATTTGTGGAGATTATGGAATGATTCAGAATTTAAATTATAAGAAGGTTTTATGCCGAAGAGAGATGACATTAAGAAGATACTTATTATAGGTTCCGGCCCTATTGTGATAGGGCAGGCGTGTGAGTTTGATTACTCCGGAACCCAGGCCTGCAAGGCACTTAAAGAGGAGGGTTATCAGGTGGTGCTTGTAAACAGCAACCCCGCCACCATTATGACCGACCCTGTGCTTGCCGACAGCACATACATAGAGCCGCTTGTTCCTGAGATTCTCGAATCCATAATTAAAAGGGAATCCCCTGATGCGCTTCTGCCTACCATAGGCGGGCAGACAGCCTTAAACCTTGCAGTTCGGTTAGAAGAAAATGGAGTTCTTGAAAGATATGGGGTTGAAATGATCGGCGCCCGGTATCACGCCATAAAGAAGGCCGAAGACAGGGAGATGTTCAAAGATGCGATGAAAAAGATAGGCCTTTTGGTGCCTCACAGCGGTTATGCCAGGAGTTTTCAGGATGCGGCACGTATATCCGAGACAATGGATTTTCCTATCATCATAAGGCCGTCATTTACTCTCGGCGGAACGGGGGGCAGTATAGCCTATAACAAGGAGGAATTTGAAGAATATGTAAGGATTGGCCTTGACAGCAGTCCTTATAGCGAAGTCCTGCTGGAGCAGTCGCTTATAGGCTGGAAGGAGTTTGAACTTGAGGTTATGCGGGATACAAAGGATAATGTGGTTATTATTTGTTCCATTGAGAACCTTGACCCGATGGGGATACACACAGGCGACAGCATTACGGTTGCCCCTGCTCAGACGCTTACCGATAAGGAATACCAGATAATGAGGGATGCCGCCATCGCTATCATCAGAGAGATAGGGGTTGACACGGGTGGCTCGAACATTCAGTTTGCTCTCAACCCCGATGACGGACGGATGATGATAATTGAGATGAACCCAAGGGTCTCAAGGAGTTCCGCCCTTGCCAGCAAGGCTACGGGTTTTCCCATTGCAAAGATTGCGGCAAAACTTGCCGTGGGCTACACGCTTGACGAGATACCAAATGACATTACTAAGGAAACACCCGCCTCTTTTGAACCGACAATAGACTACGTTGTGGTAAAGATGCCGAGGTTTACCTTCGAGAAGTTTCCAAGCGCAAACCATGTGCTTACAACACAGATGAAATCCGTTGGAGAGGTTATGACTATCGGCAGGACCTTTAAGGAGTCCCTTCATAAGGCCTTCAGGTCGCTTGAGATAGAGAGTTACGGTTTTGAAAGTAAACTTTCGGATACGGACGTTTATGGGCCTGATAAAGATAACGGTTCTGAAGACATTTCCAATGAAGGGGCGCTTAACATTGTAAGGGAAAAGCTCAGGACGCCGAACTGGGAGAGGACCTGGTATATTGGGGATGCTCTGCGTTTGGGAATTTCAATTGATGAGATATATGAACTGACCTATATTGACAGGTGGTTTATTAACAATATCATGGAAATTATTGAATTTGAAAATATTATCAGATTGAAAGACTCGCACGAAAATAGGGATGAGGTCTTAAGCGGTCTTTTAAAGCGCGCAAAGAAACTTGGTTTTTCAGATAAAAGAATCGCCCTGCTTTGCGGGATGAAAGAGGATGAAATAAGAGAAATACGGAAAAATATGGGGGTTGTCCCTGTATTTAAGAGGGTTGATACCTGTGCCGCTGAATTTGAGGCATTTACTCCTTATCTTTATTCGACGTATGAATCCCCTTTTTATAGAGCCGGCAAAAGTGGCAATACTTCCGAGACGGATGGGATTCTTGAGTGTGAAGCGGCGCCTACCGACAGAAAAAAAGTGATAATACTTGGCAGCGGCCCCAATCGTATAGGCCAGGGGATAGAGTTTGATTACTGCTGTGTACATGCATCCTTTGCGCTTAAAGAAGAAGGGGTCGAGTCTATAATGGTCAACTGTAATCCCGAGACGGTAAGCACTGATTATGATACCTCTGACAGGCTCTATTTTGAGCCTTTGACCCTTGAAGAGGTCTTGAATATAGTAGAGAAGGAAGAACCCTTCGGGGTGATACTCCAGTTTGGCGGCCAGACGCCTTTAAAACTTGCCGTTCCTCTGGAAAGGTACGGTGTGAAGATACTTGGCACATCTCCGGACAGTATCGACAGGGCGGAGGACAGGGAGAGGTTCGATCGGCTGCTGGAGAAACTTGCGCTCAAACGCCCTGAAAGCGGTATGGCAAGGTCGTTTGAGGAAGCGGAGAAGATATCGGACAGGATCGGGTATCCTGTTATGGTAAGGCCGTCCTATGTGCTTGGCGGAAGGGCAATGGAGATAGTGCACGACAGAGAAACGCTTGTAAAATACATGAAACACGCAGTGAAGGCGTCTCCGGAACATCCTGTGCTTATAGATAAGTTTATTGAAGGCGCCATAGAGATAGATGTTGATGCGATAAGCGACGGCAAAGATGTTGTCATAGGCGGGGTTATGGAACATATAGAAGAGGCCGGCATACATTCCGGCGACTCTGCTTGTTCTCTTCCGCCTTACTCGATAAAGACGGATCTGGTAGAAGAGATATCAAAGCAGACAAAGGCTATTGCAAGAGAGCTTTCCGTAAAAGGCCTTATAAATATACAGTTTGCAATAAGCGGCGGTGAGGTTTATATACTTGAGGTAAACCCAAGGGCGTCAAGGACGATACCATTTGTAAGCAAGGCGATAGGATTGCCGCTTGCCAAACTTGCGACAAGGGTCATGCTTGGAAAAACACTTAAGGAACTTGGGATTGTTAAAGAGGTAATTCCTTCATATGTCGCCGTAAAAGAGGCGGTTTTTCCGTTTATAAAATTTCCCGGTGTGGATACACTGCTTGGTCCGGAGATGAAGTCCACAGGAGAGGTTATGGGAATAGGGGTGAGTTTCGGAAAGGCCTTTGCAAAATCTCAGATCGCAGCAGGCAATGTCCTGCCTGTTAAGGGAAGGGTATTTATAAGTGTGAGGGATGAGGATAAAAAGGCGATACTTGATATAGCAAGGAAGTTTTGCAGATTTGGTTTTGAGATCGTTGCAACAAAGGGCACGGCAAGGTTTCTTGAAGATAATATGATAGCATCGGAATTTGTGAATAAGGTTGGCGAAGGGAGACCCGATATAGTGGATCGTATAAAGAACGGCGAAATAGCAATGATCATAAATACGCCACTGGGGCCGCAGTCACACAAGGCATCGTATTCGATAAGAAGGACTGCGCTTGTATACAATGTGCCTTACTTTACAACCATTGCAGGCGCAAGGGCCGCCACATATGCGACGGCCTCTCTTATAGAAGAAGACCTTGACGTAAAACCTCTTCAGGAGTACCACAAGATGGGGTCAGGTCTACACTCTTGACAAAAGTTGATCTGCCGCGGTTGTGTTTTGTTTATGTTCAGTTTTATTGTCTATTGTATATATTTTGGTCTAATTGAGGACTGTTTTTGACAGAAAGAATGCATGGATAGAGTATTGTTTACGATAAAAAAGTGAGGATATTTTGCAATGAAAAAGAGAATAGATGAGATAACAGAGAATACGCCTTTTGTGGATATCTTAAGGGCACACCCAAAGGTTGTAAAAAAGGTGCTGAAGAGCCTTAATCTTCCGTGCCTTGAATGCAGCGGTATTGGAAGGGAAAATATAAGGCAGATTGCTGTTACAAATGGCCTTGATACTGTGGATTTTCTCAACCGCATAAAAAGTGAACTCAGCGCAGACTGAACCACTAAAAAGGTTTAACCACTGAAGACACAGAAGGATTTAACCACAGAATACACAGAATACACTGAAGACACTGAAGGTATGGAAATACGGGTTGCGAGTCAGGTGTCGAGAGTCAAAGGATATTGTGAGTTACGCGTTGCGACTTAAAAGCTAAAGAATTTACCGGCCTGTAGACATCTATAGACAGGGCTGTTCTTGGATATTTTATTTATTATTAAACCAAATGCTTGATAATAGGCAGGAATTTGAAGACATCCTGAATGCCTTTTTAAAACCGCTTTTTTTTGCTTCAAAAAATTCATTTTCAAACCTTGGTAACCTTAGAGACCTTGAGTCTCTTTACAAGAGACTATGCGAAAAGATATCTGCAATGGGTCTTTCCGAGGATTGCCTTGCAAGAATACATACCATTGAAGTTCTCGTCTCAGGATTTGACAAACTCCCTATTTCTTCAAAAAAAGATTGTATAATCAAGTCTATAGAACTTGTGCAAGAGCTTAAGAGCTCACTTGAAACCTCTGACACTCCGTTATACCCCTCATTAAAGGATGTTCGTGACAATTTAAAAGTACTTTCAACCCCTATTGAACATATAAACGGCATCGACAAGAAACTTGCAGCAAAATTTAAAAAGAAGGGCCTTGAAACGGTTAGTGACCTGCTCCATTTCTTGCCTATAAGGTATGAAGACAGGAGGCACATGAAAACCATAGCGAGACTCAATGTCGGCGCAAAGGAGGTCTTTACCGGTGAGATACTTGTTCTCGGGGAGGTTTTTTACGGCAGGCGAAGGGTCTTTGAAATGGTTATAAGAGACAATACTGGGACTATAAGGGCAAAGTGGTTTAACTATAATTCATGGGTTATGGCGCGTATGTTCAGGCAGGGACAGAGGCTTATCCTCTATGGTGAGATAAAGAGATTTGCCCACCAAAAAGAGGTGATCCATCCCGAGACCGAATCCATTGGTAGGGACGATGAGAAGGACAGTCTTAATTTTAACGCCATTGTTCCAATCTATTCGAATATCGAAGGTGTGCATCAAAAACGCCTGAGACGGATACTTAAAGATGTAGTGGATAGATATTCCCGGTATGCGATCGGAACCACACCTTGTTCCATTCAAAGAAGATTTAATCTGCTTCCTTTGAAGGAGGCGATAAAAAAGGTACATTTTCCTGATGAAGATAAAGACATGCTCAGCCGTAACTGGAGACCACGTAAAAGCCTTATATTTGAAGAGCTTTTCTCTATGGAATTGGGTCTTGCAATAAAAAAGATGAAGAATTCTCAGCAAAAAGGGTTGGTCTTTAAGACCGATTCGGGGCTTCTAAAACGTCTTTTTGATATTTTGCCATTTAAACTTACCGCTGCGCAGGAGAGGGTCTTAAGTGAGATAAAACAGGACATGGCCTCTCCATTTCGGATGAACAGACTTCTTCAGGGTGATGTTGGGGCAGGCAAGACCGTGGTGGCACTTGCCTCAGCGCTTATATCCGTTGATAACGGCTGTCAGAGCGCTGTAATGGCGCCTACGGAGATACTTGCAGAGCAGCACTACAGAAATCTTAAAGATATTCTGGACAAACTGAATATAAAGGCTGCATTTTTGACCGGAGGTCTTTCAAGACAGCTAAGAGAGGATATCCTTGATGGAATAAGAACGGGTGAGACGGATATTGTTGTGGGAACCCATGCCATTATACAGAAAGATGTTGAATTTAAGAGGCTGGGGCTTGTGATAATCGACGAACAGCACAGATTCGGCGTATTGCAGAGGGCGTCTTTAAGGGAAAAGGGAAGTTTCCCTGATGTGCTTGTCATGACAGCCACTCCTATCCCGAGAACCCTTGCAATGACACTCTTCGGCGATCTGGATATATCCGTAATAGATCAACTTCCGCCCAATAGAGTGCCTGTTAAAACAAAGATTTTCAGAAGCAGGGATATCGGCAGGGTGTATGATTTAATAGGAAGGGAACTCAGGCAGGGGAGACAGGCATACATCGTATATCCACTTGTTCAGGAGTCCGAAGAGCTTGATCTTAAGGATGCAACCAATATGGCTGCTCATCTTGCGAAAGAGGTGTTTAAAGAGTATAAAATAGACCTTTTGCACGGGAAGATGAAAGGGGCGGAAAAAGACTCTGTGATGCAGGGGTTTAAGGAAAAAAGAATAGATATTCTTGTGACTACAACCGTTGTTGAGGTGGGGATAGACGTTCCGAATGCCACTGTAATGGTTGTCGAACATGCAGAAAGATTTGGCCTTGCACAGCTTCACCAGTTAAGGGGAAGGGTGGGCAGAGGCGAGGCGGTTTCGACTTGTCTGCTTGTAGCATACAAGGTCGGCAGAGAAGACACCTACAGAAGGCTTAAGGTCATGGAAGAGACTACAGATGGATTCAGGATTGCCGAAGAGGACTTGAAGATAAGGGGGCCGGGGGATTTTACGGGTATCCGCCAATCGGGCATACCGCTGCTTTTACACGCAGACATTATCAAAGATGCACGGATACTTGATTTGACAAGGCACGAGGCATTTAAACTGGCAAACAATAGCGCTTTTACATCTTCAAATGACTTCCACACAGCTAAGGAAATAATAAAATCACGCTGGAAGGATGGAATTGACCTTGCCGAAATAGGATAGGGGTCAGGTCTATATTCTTGACAAAATAAATTGTCTGTTATGAA
>JALXFI010000291.1 GCA_027069035.1 bacterium | reverse complement strand
TAGAGACAGTCTCAATTTGCTTGACAGATGGGACTTGAGACGCATTAACAGAAGACTTGTCGAATCAGTCCGCTTGTTTAAACCGGATATCTTTGTTGAGGCCGGCGGCTGGAACATACTGCCTTCGGCAGTTAAAGAGTTGAAAAATATGGGGATAACAACTGCGCTCTGGACGGTTGATCCTCCAAGGATATTTAAGGCCATAGAAGAGGCGGCGCCTTTTTACGATTTTGTCTTTACGCAGGGCTCGGAGGCATGTGAGATACTTAAATCGTTTGATGTAAAGAACCTTTACTGGCTTCCATTTGCATGTGACCCTGATTTCCATCGGCCGGTGGAACTTACACCCGAAGATGTGGAAAGGTACGGATGCGATATAAGTTTTGTAGGCTCAGGATGGGAGGATATATATCCTTTCAGAAGAAGTCTCCTTGAAGGGCTTGCGGATTTTAATCTTGGAATCTGGGGGCCTGGATGGGACGGTCTGCCTGATAGTTCTCCTATAAAAAGGTATGTAAGGGGCGGGCATGTAATCCCTGAGGAGTGGGCAAAGATATACTCCGCCTCAAAGATCGTATTTCAGTCTCACTATAAAGATCCGGAAGGCAAGATACCGTGTTATCAGGCAAGCCCAAGGGTCTATGAAGCGCTTGCATGCGGCGGTTTTCTTGTAGTTGACGGCCAAAAGGATATTTTAAGGCTCTTTAAATCAGGGAAAGATCTCGTTGTTTTTAAAGATGCAAAAGAGCTGAGAGAGATTGTAGAGTATTATCTGAAACACCCGGAAGAGCGGAAAAAAATTGCGGAAACGGGCAGAAAGAGTGTTATAAATATCCATACATATAAGGACAGGGTAAGGTATCTTTTAGATACGGTATCCAGGGCATAAGAGGTGCGGTATGACGCTTAAAGACATTGTTATAGGCATTACAGGCGAGAGGTTTTATATCCCGATAAAAAACCTTGTAAAGAAAGCGCTTTGTATAATGCGGGGTGTTAAAAAGTGCGGGGTTAATGTCTATATATCGCCGCGTGCGGTTATAAGGAGAGGCGGCGGGATAGCGCTTAAGGATAACGTGGTTGTAGAGAGAGGCGTCATGTTGTGGGTTGACAGTGATGAGTCATTCATTACAGTGGGAGAGGGCTCGTATCTGTCATCCAACTCCATACTCAACACCTTTGACGGCTGGATAAAGATGGGGAAAAATTGTACGGTAAACAACTATGCGATACTTTACGGACACGGCGGGCTTGAGATAGGCGACAATGTCCGCATTGCCGCACAGGTTGTAATAATACCGATGAATCATATATACGAAGACCCCGATGTGCCGATTTGCCGGCAGGGGGTAAGCGCAAAGGGGATAAAGATAGAGGATGATGTATGGCTTGGCGCCGGGGCAAAGATTACAGATGGAGTAACTGTAGGCAGGGGTTCCGTTATAGGCGCCGGTGCGGTTGTTACAAAGGATATCCCACCTTATTCTGTGGCCGTTGGCGTGCCGGCCAGGGTGGTAAAGAAGAGGGGGGAAGAGTAGTTGGTTTGTTGAATTATTATGATTTAAGATCATGACGGATGGTGGAAACAGGAGATACAATATCCTTCTTACTACGTCTTTATCAAAAATATGACGGGCGGTGGGCACTCAAAAACAAAGATAGGTTTTTTGGTAAATTGGCAAG
>JALXFI010000290.1 GCA_027069035.1 bacterium | reverse complement strand
GGTTATAACGGTAGGATGGGGGATTCTATACCGATTGGCGCCAAGATCATCGCTATTGCCGATGTATATGATGCGCTTACGAGCGACAGACCTTACAGAAAAGCGCTCTCCCCTATAGAAGCAAAACAGGAGATACTTAAAGGCTCTGGAACTGATTTTGACCCTGAGATCGTAAAATTCTTTGAGCAGGTATTTCCCACCCTTGACATAGATGGGCCGATGCTTAAGGTAATCTGAATATACTTAAAAAGGGGTATTTTTTGCGTTCCATCCCGCCTGTGTTTGTGCTGAGACAGTTGTGGGTTGTCCAGCACTTTCTTTTTCCGGATATCTGTATCTCAATTATGTTCGTTGCTGTTGAACTTTGGAATGCAGACTTCCAATCCCATTAAAATACTTCTCTGCTATATTTTAGAAAAGATGTTTAAAAGTCAGTTTCTCACCCCAAAACAGAGATAGGTTTTTGGGTAAATTGGCAAGACGCTTTAAATGCAAAGCCGCAGGCGATTTTTCTTTTGAGGTGTACATAACCGGTACGGTGAGAAAAAAATCGCCGAAAACACAGCAGTTAAAGATATATTGCCAATTTCAAATCCCGCTATCGCGGAATCTGGGTCTAAATTTGACTTTACAAAACCTTCCGTTGTGTTATAATTAAAAATCCGAAATTCGAATATCCTTGTCTTGTGTTTTTAGGTATTTTTTTAAGGAGAATCGTTTATGAAGATAATCTACCCAAAGGAAGAAGTATGTATTGGTTGCAGATATTGTGAGATATATTGCGCTGTTGAACACTCTAAATCCAAGGATATTATCAAGGCGTTCAAGTTAGAAAACCCAAGACCCATTCCAAAGGTAAGGATGGTTCAAAACGGACCGGTCTCTTTTGCTCTTCAGTGCCGGCACTGTGAAGAGCCGGATTGTGTGTATGCCTGTATTACCGGCGCTATGCATAAGGATAAGGAAACGGGTGTTGTTATCCATGATGCAAAAAGGTGTATTGGGTGCTGGACTTGCATGATGGTATGTACAAAGGGCGCTATAGAAAGAGATGAAGAGATGAGAAAGATTGCAAGCAAATGTGATTTGTGTATCCATCTCGATGTGCCGGCCTGTGTGTCTCACTGTCCCAATGAGGCGCTTGTTTTAATAGAAGATAATCAGATAAAAAAGCCCTGAATATACTCAAAAGCAGGTTTTGTTTTTTTGGTAAATTGTCGGGAACACATCTGTTAAGGATGTATTGCCGATTTCAAGTCCTATTGTATAGGGATGTGTGGCATAAGCTGTTTTTGATGTGTTTAATTTTCCTTGGCGGTTTAAAATGTTTTTCTGATTTATGGGTAAATGAGGATGAAAGAATTGGTTTTTCATGTAGAATGTTTTCTCCATTAAACTTTAATTCCGTATTAATAGCGGAAGATGTTAAGTGAAAGGATGTTTCAGGTGAAGAAATATAAATATCTTATTATAGGCGGCTCAGTTGCGACGGTTGCAGCCGTAGAGGGTATAAGAGAGATTGACGGAGACGGCAGCATAGGGGTTGTCTCTTATGAGCCCTATCATGCATATTCGAGGCCTATGATAAGCAACTACCTTATGGATGATATTGAACTGGAGGATATGTATTATCGTCCGCTCAAATTCTATGAAAAAGAAAAGGTTGACTCATTACTTGGCAAGACGGTTGTGAAGGTGTCACCGGACGAGAAAAAGGTGTTCCTTGATGATGGCGACTGCATTTCATATGAAAGGCTTCTTGTTTCGTCAGGCGGCAGGCCTATAATCCCGAGAATAAACGGTGTTGACAAAAAAGGTGTGTACAGGTTTTTAAGCCTTGATAATGCGCGGGAAATAAAGGCATCTTTAAAGGGGCTTGAGCGGGTTGTGATTATAGGCGGGGGGCTTAGCGGAATGAAGGCCGCGGAGGCTATAATTAGTATTGGTGTCAGGGTCTCTGTAATAGAGATGATGGAGAGAGTCTTAAAGCCGGTATATGATGAAACTGCGTGTGGTATTATAAAGGCATTGTTCGAGGATAAGGGGGTGGATGTCTTGACCTCTTCACAGGCCGAAGAGATATACGGCAGAAAAGACGATGAGTCAAGTGCTGGCGGTGTCATGCTTAAAGGAGGCAAAAAGGTCGATGGAGACATAGTTATTATGTCTGTCGGGGTTATCCCTCAGGTGGATTTTCTTAAAGACAGCGGCATTGAGATTAACAGGGGGGTTGTTGTAGATAAGTCCATGAAGACCAATCTGCCCGATATATATGCCGCAGGGGATGTTGCAGAGGCTTACGATATACTCCTTGGTATTAACAGACCTATCCCTATCTGGCCAAAGGCCTATTATGAAGGCAGGATCGCAGGGCTTAATATGGCAGGCGGGAATGAAGAATTCAGCGGTATATTTGCCATGAACTCAGCGGATTTTTTCGGTCTCCCCACCATGTCGGCGGGCATTGTTAACCCTGAAGATGATTCATGGGAGTCGCTTGTCGAATTTAAGCCTGAAGAGAATTACTATAAAAGGATAGTGCTTAAAAACAACAAAATTGATGGAATGATCATGGTCGGCGATGCAGTGGACCGTGCCGGTATTATACTTGGTCTTATTAAAGACAGGATAGATGTCAAGGATTTTAAGGATAAACTCCTTGATAAGGGGTTCAGTATAGCAGATTTGCCTGCATCGGTAAAAAGGGCAAGGATAAGAGATGTAGCTTTGGCTTGAAAATGCAAAGCGAGTGCAATCCCTGTGGTTTGCCACAGGGTAGGTGAGCGAATATAACGGTGGATAGTACTTTTTATTTCGAAGCTCCATGTGGCAAGCGGCGAGGAGCTTCAAGAGGTAGATATGAAAGATATACATAAGGTAAGCAATCCCTTTAATGATGATAAGGTTATAGCGAACTGCTCGATATTCGGCGCCATGAGTCTTGAAGGCAGAAGATTCTCGGGCAGAGACATCATAACTGCTATTGGTAACATGCGTGACAGGGGCAACGGTCAGGGCGGCGGTTTTGCCGTCTATGGCATCTATCCTGAACACGAAGACCTCTATGCTTTGCAGGTTATGTATCACAGCGCAACGGCAAAGGATGAAACGGAGACCTTTATAAGAGAGTACTTTAATGTTGCCCATGATGAAGAGATACCCCACAACAGGGGTGTTGAGGCTATTGTTGACCCTCCGATTGTCTGGAGGTATTTTGCGGAGCCGAGAAGGATAGAGAGTTGCGACAATCTTAAACAAGACGATTATGTTGTAGAAAAGGTGATGGTAATAAATACACAGATAGAGGGCGCCTTTGTATTTTCATCGGGCAAAAATATGGGGGTTTTTAAAGGTGTCGGGTTCCCTGAGGATATCGGCAGATTCTTCTGTCTTGAAGATTATGAAGGTTATCTCTGGACCTCTCACGGCAGGTTTCCAACCAATACACAGGGCTGGTGGGGAGGGGCGCATCCCTTTTCGCTTCTCGACTGGACGGTAGTGCATAACGGTGAGATATCATCATACGGCATCAATAAAAGATTTTTAGAGATGTACGGATACTACTGTTCGATGCATACGGATACAGAGGTGGTCGCATATGCGGTTGACCTGCTTATGAGGAAACATAAACTCCCTGTAGAGGTCGTTGCAAAGGTATTTGCGGCGCCGTTGTGGCAGGATATCGAGCGTATGCCCGAAGAAGAGAGGCGTCTTCATACAACTTTAAGGGAGGTTTACGGCAGTCTCCTTTTGAATGGTCCGTTTACTATTATCATTGCACACCATGGAGAGATGATAGGGCTTGGGGACAGGGTGAGATTGAGGCCACTTACTGCGGGTATAAAAGATGATATGTTATATCTTTCTTCTGAAGAGGCGGCGATAAGGCTTGTCTGTCCTGACCTTGAGAGGGCGTGGATACCAAAGGGCGGCGAGCCTATTGTGGGCAGGGTCGGCTTATCCGAAGTGATCCACAAAAGGTATGAGGCGGGTGTAGCTTAATCCTGGCAGAGGTGTTATTTTATATATAGCTATAGATGCAGTTGAATATGCGGGGTGGCAATTATGAAGACATATATACTTCCGGAATTTCTTGTTGAAAGAGATTCAAACAGATGCATACAGTGTAAGGTTTGCGTAACTCAGTGTGGTTTTGACACGCATTATTTTGATGAAGACCTGAATATGGTGCTCCACAGGGAGGAGAGATGTGTGGGCTGTCAAAGGTGCGCGGTATTCTGTCCCACACATGCCCTTACCATAAAACCCCATGACTGGAACCTCAGGCCTCATGCAAGCTGGACAAAGGAAAAGCATTTTGATCTTACAAAACAGGCCGAAACCGGCGGTGTTATGCTTGTAGGTTCGGGTACGGACAAACCCCATCGTATTTACTGGGACCACATTCTGCTTAATGCTTCACAGGTCACAAACCCTTCAATAGACCCGTTGAGGGAGCCTATGGAGCTTAAGACTATTCTTGGAAGCAAACCCGATATGCTTGAAATAAAGGACGGCAGGGTTGTAACGGATATGCCGTCTCAGGTTATGATAGAGACGCCTGTCCTTTTTTCCGCCATCTCATTTGGCGCTATCAGTTATCAGGCGCAGCAATCTCTTGCAAAGGCTGCCAAAGAATTGGGGATATTGTTTAATACAGGCGAAGGCGGTCTTACGGAGACCCTTAAAGAATATGGAAAATACGCCGTTGTCCAGTGCGCCTCAGGCAGGTTTGGGGTTGATGTGGATTATCTTGAAAACTCTGTCTTTGTTGAGATTAAGATAGGCCAGGGCGCCAAGCCCGGGATAGGCGGTCATCTGCCCGGGGAAAAGGTCTCGGAGATCGTATCAAGCACAAGGATGATACCTGTCGGAACGGATGCCATCTCTCCGGCGCCTCAGCATGATATATACTCTATTGAAGACCTTTCCACCCTTATATACGCCTTAAAGGAGGCTACGCTCTATAAG